>NZ_AUEY01000033.1 GCF_000426225.1 Desulforegula conservatrix Mb1Pa | reverse complement strand
TTTATCTGAAGGCCTATGGAAGCATGTCAGAAGCGAGACACAAAATTGGCGATTATCTGAGGTTCTACAACACAAAAAGGCCTCACCAGAGCTTTAAGAATAATACGCCTGATAAAACATATTTTGAAGGTCTGGAAATTCCAATCGCCGCTTGAAGCTTTTATTAAAAATATGAGACACAGAGGTCAAAATTATATAAGGATTTGTTGATAGGATTTTCACTTATATTTTCAGAAAATCTGTCCAATCAAAACCGACCACTTATTTTCTTTATTATCGAGCACACATATTGTTCCGAATGGAGTGCCGTCAGGATACAAAACAGGGTATCCCAGGTACGAAATCATATTATGCTTGACATCGGGATTATTTTTCCATTTTTCATCGTTAAGGGCATTTGGAACAAGAAGCCCTGATTTTGTTTTTATTACAGTTTCACAATATAAACCAGAACCAGACAAATGCTCTTTTTCTCCTATATGATAAGGGTTGTGCTTGTTATGGTTTGAAGCAAAAACCGTAATATCTGATTCTACAATTCTCATGATAAGAGTGGCAGGGACATTAATCAGTACTGAGATTAAGGAAACTATGTTCTGCCACTTTTCGAATACAGCTTTTGGAATATTTGGCAAAGAAGCAGCGTTAGAGGAGAAATTCATATTAACTCCATACAAGATGAAATGTAAATTTTGACAATGTCGCAAAAAGTCCGGTTTTCGTCATTCCGACGGGGCCTGTCCATGTGAAAACCGGAATCCGGAAGTGTTTGAAACAGGGTCAAACCCGGCATGACTTCTATAAGCCATTTTCTGTTTTTTTTCTAAATCATCAATTTTTATAAGTAATAATTGGGAATGCTAAATAAATACCAGAATTATTTTTTTTAAAATAGTATTATCTGTTAAGTAATAGAATATGGTTCAAGTAAAAAAATACGAAGAGAATGGGACGGACTCGCAACAAATAGAAATAAAGCTCCATGGCCATACCTGGCTTGATACGGTTCCATTATTTTCAGTTGCTTATGGGTACAGCCTGCTTAGGGATGACAGCACCGGTTTTTTTAGCCCTTGTAAGCTTTGACTATCCAGTCCCACACACTCTTCTGAAAATTTAGGACTTAGTATCAAAATATTTGGTTAATTTTAGGCTATGATCCAGTTAAGTGTGGAATACTTTATTATTCCGATAAAAAGCTAATACTTTTAATAAAAAAGCGGCCTCAGGGGAGGCAATGTACCCCTTAAAAACCAAAGACAGATAGGAATCATAAGGACATTTAACGACACAGTTTTGATAGTGAGTGCCTTGCATGGTTAAATTGTCATTAAAAAAATCCAATTCTTAGGTCGGATTAGAGCGTCCTTTGCTCGTAATACGACATTGATCCAAATGCCGGCGTGTCGCTCCGCAAAAACTTTCAGATAATTAGACAGTGCATTCACAACTTTAGGGCATTTGCGTCTGATAATTATAAAAACATAAAGATTTTGAGGGGACTTGGGGGAACATAGCCAAATTATAATAGGCGGTTAGGATTTCAATAAGTAAATGATAATTTGTTAACCTTATCAGGCAGATCCCGCCAGAACAAAAAAACAATTCAAAGATAAAAAACAATAGTGATACTCGCAAGACCCTAAAAAATATCAAAAAAAATCGGTTATACAGATTTCAGTCATGAAATATGCGCTGAGAGTTTCAAAAAACATCTATGCAAGTTTCAGGATGAACATGCAGCCATTTATTAATTACAAATTTATGTTGCCAAAAGGCCAAACCGAGTCATTTAATATTATTTTTGACGGTGAAAAATACACTACAGAATCCTGCGACACTGATGTAACGCCTGCGTGGTATAGACTTGATTTCAAACAATGTCCAAACTGTTCTCTATCATCGCACAAAACTCCTTTATGCCCTATGATGTCTACATTAGGTTGCGCGGCCGCAAGATTCAGCACAATAGTGTCGTTCGAGACTGTGGATTTGCTTGTGACAACAGAAGAAAGAACTATAACAAAAAAGACAAGCGTTCAAAGAGCACTAAGTTCTCTTCTCGGACTTCTCATAGCAGTCAGCGGATGTCCTCACACTGTTTATTTCAAGCCCATGGCGAGGTTTCATCTGCCTCTTGCAACAGAGGATGAAACAGTATTCAGAGCTACTGGCATGTATATGATTGCCCAGTATCTAAGAAAATCGGAAGGTCTTGACGCTGAATTTGATTTATCAGGGCTAAAAAAAATTTATGAGAATTTAAGAATCGTCAATATGGCTGTTGCTGCAAGGCTAAGAGAGGCAGCAAAAGCAGACTCTCTTGTGAATGCTGTTATTCTGCTTGATCTTTTCGCAAAGGCAATTCCAGATATAATAGATATGAAGCTTGAGGAAATGAAACCTATTTTTTCTCCGTATCTTGGGTGATTTATTTATAATAGTGGGTGCTTATGTCAGAATATGATGATATACATGAACTTTATTCTATGCTTAAAACTCTTTCGGAATCAAGTTTTCCCAAAAAATGTGCTTCATGTGGCTCCGTGTTCAATACACCTGAAGACTTCTTCGCAAGAACCATTCAAATTGGCAAGAGTACCGGTATAAAACAGGCATTAGATGATAATGGCCAGACAATACTTGAATTCTTTAGAAACTGCCCGTGCGGATCTACATTGATGGAAGAATTCCAAAATAGACGCAATCAATCTGAAACAGGAAAAATCAAGCGTGATGAATTCGATAAAATATTGGAAATTCTCATGAATAATGGCATACCAAAAGACAGGGGGCGTTTGGAAATCCTCAGATACATACGCGGAGAAAGCGGTACTGTTATTGATGGATTGCTTTCCGACAAAAATTTACTCGAACAGATTTCACAGTTTTTTACTTAAATATTCGTAACTATTCAGTTAGTTTTTTTTAGGGATGGCTTTATTCTTGGAAAACCCTTTTTGTAAAAAATGTTTTCCAAACCTTTCCCAAAAACTTTTTTATGATATTTTTAAGAAAGTTATGCACTACGGATTCAGGCAACAAATCCAAAACCTGAAGTTTTTTGCCAAGCTTTTTTTCAAAAAAGCGTCCTTTTAAAAGCTTGAATTTCATATTTGGTGAATAGTTACAAATATTCATATTTTTTATCCATTGGGTCGCTGGACATCTTATGCTTAAATCAGAAATGCTAAAAAAACTTGAGCGCATTAATGACCTCCCTACTTTGCCGGCAATTGCCATGGAGGTGAATAGAATGCTCCAGAACGACGATGTTTCTATTGATTCTCTGTGCGAGGTCATCGAAAAGGATCAGGCAATAGTCACAAAACTTCTTAAATTATCGAATTCGGCATTTTTCGGACTCAGGTTCAAGGTTAAAAATGTCAGGGAAGCTGCGATGCTGTTGGGTTTCAGCACTGTGAGAAACGTGGTTGTTTCAGTTTCAGTAATTAAATCCTTTTGCGGGATAAAATCAATTGAAGGACTTAATATTGAAGATTTCTGGAAGCACTCAATATCTGTGGCAATAATAGGGAAAGAGCTGGCAAAACAGTCTGAGCTTGCCCAGCCTGATGAGGCATTTCTCGGAGGACTCCTGCATGATATAGGCAAGATAGTAATGATCCAGCATTTTCAGGAAGAATTCAAAGATGTATGGGAAAGACTCCAGGTTTCCAATGAACTGTTTTTTCAAGCTGAAGAAGATCGGCAGATAGCAGGACATGCTCTAATTGGGGGAATTCTTGCACAGAAATGGAAACTTCCGGAATTAATGGTTCATGCAATCCGTTACCATGAAAAACCATCTGTCTCTTGTTCGGATTACAATCTTGTGTTGATTGTCCATATGGCCAATATGCTTGCAAACGCCCTTCAGACAGACGGTAAAGTCAACAAAAAATTTCTTGTCAGCATACATAAAGATGCAATTGCTAAAATGAAGCCCCAAACCTCAAACATTAATTCATGGTATCCGTCGATCAGGGCAGAAATTAATGAAGCGTGTGAATTCTTTATGGAAGGGAGATAATTTTGGAGGAGTCCAAGTCGCACAGCATACTAATTGTGGATGATGAAAAAAACATAATAAGTGCACTAAAACGCCTTCTTAGAAATGAGAACTACAATATTCTTTCCGGCAACTCCGGAGCTGAAGGCCTTGAGATTCTAAAAAATGAAGCTGTTCAGCTCATAATTTCCGACCAGCGCATGCCAGGCATGAACGGCACAGAGTTTCTCTCAAGGGTCATGAATGTTTATCCTGATATAATCAGAATAATCCTTTCAGGTTATACGGATATAGACTCTATAACAGAAGCCATAAACAAGGGGCATATATACAAATTTCTTCTTAAGCCATGGAACGACAGCAGTCTTGTTCTTGAGATAAGACAGGCCTTGGATCAGTATGATCTGATAGAAGCCAACAGAAAACTTCACACAACTGTTCTTGAACAGAATAAAAAGCTGAAGATGATAAATGAGAAGCTGGAAAAAATGGTGTCAGACAGAACTCTGGCCCTTGAAATAAAAAACCATGCCCTCGAATTATCCCAAACAGTACTCGACGATCTTTTTATACCGGTCATAGGAATTGATCCTGACGGAATGGTCGTACTAATGAACAAATCAGCACAAAGCCTTGAAATTAAAAATAATACCATTAGCATTGGGTGCTCTATTTCAGATATTCTTAATGAACAACTTGCTCTGAAAATCATTGATTATCTTAATTCAGGCGTTCAGAACAAATCAGAATGCATCAAAGAAAAAGAATCAGGATATATTATGGTAACACCTATGTCAGGACGCTTTAAAGGAAGCGGAGCCGTTATATCGTTTCATGACTATAAGCAGGTGGAGCCTTGATATCCCCGAAAAAAATACCGTGACAGAAAATGACAGGGGTAAGCCTCAATTTTTATTCGTGGTGTACCGGCAATTTTATTATAAACTTAGTACCTTGGTCAGTGGATTCACACCAGATATCTCCATTGTGCTTTGCCTTAATAATATCAAAAGAAATACTCAGACCTAGGCCAGTTCCTTTTCCTGCTTCTTTTGTTGTAAAAAACGGTTCAAATATTTTTTGCATAATATCTGCCGGTATTCCTGGCCCATCATCTTCTATTTCACACCAGACGAAATCATCTTTATCATAAGTTTTGACTGATATATGACCAGGCTGATCCCTTTTCTGATCTTTTATGGCATGGGAAGCGTTAACAATTATGTTTGTGAAAACCTGGGCAAGTTGTCCGCTGTGGCCCTGAACAAATGAGATGTCTTCCAGATTCTTTGAAACAATCAGATCATATTTAAGCTCATTTCCAAGAAGTTTCAGGGTAACTTCCAGACATTCGTTTATATTTATGGAACTCAGACTTTGATTGTTATCAATTCTTGCATAATTTTTCAGATTATCAACAATGTCTTTTATGCGTACAGATCCTTCTGAAGAATCTTTAATAATATCTTTTATGTCTGATATAAGAAAATCAAGATCCAGTTTTTTTGAAAGTTTTCCTGCTTCTTCCAATGCAGCCTTCACTTCATCAGGGTTATCTAAATCAGAGGCTTTCCTGTAAGCATTTACTATACTTACGATATCATTCACATAACCGGAAAGAGACCCCATATTACTCATTATGAAACCTGTGGGGTTATTAATCTCGTGGGCGACTCCTGCCGCAATCTGGCCAATTGATGCAAGTTTTTCCTGCTGTACCATTGTAGTCTGGGTCTGCTTAAGTCTTGCAACGACCATTTTTAGATTATAATTTGATTTTTTAAGAAGCTTGGTGCGCATATCGACTATTTTTTCAAGTTTTTCATTTACCTCCATAAGCTTGGAAGAAATATTTGCGACAACATTTGTAGCAGTGCATATGGAATTCTTCATGATATCAAAGGCTCTGAAAAGAGATCCTATCTCGTCTTTCTTTGCCCTGTATTTTTCAACTTCATCTATAAACATTTCGGGAACAGAGTCATTTATGGAGATGATTTTTTCATATGATCCTTCATCAAGATTAGATTTCAGCTCAATAAATTTTGAAGAAAGATTTTCATTAAGAAGTCCAAGAACATTGATAGGCCTCATAATCTGGATATTTATCAAATAATAAACAAGCACCAGAAGAATTCCGCCTGAAAAAGCAAACATCAATAAAATAAACCAGATTACTGCTATTTCTCGTTTTTTTATTTCTTTTGTGGAAAAATAAAGCCGTACTTCACCAATATCCCGTCCGTTAAACTCCATTTTTTTTATTTTGACTGAATCATAGTTTTCGGAATTAAGAGGGATCATTGAAAGCGGAATATTCGGGGATATTCCTGTTAATGGTTCTTTCATTATTCCGAAAACGACCTTGTCTCCGTTTGAAACAATAAAAGCATATAAAGTGCTCTCATGCATTAGAGCCTGAGCAAGATCACCAATACTAGCAAGATCTAAATCCCACACCCTGCGTTTGCAAGATAAAGATGTAATTTCGGTAAGATATTCACATTTAATCTCAAACTCATTCATTTCCCTTTTGTCGTAAGCCATAAAGACAACAGCCGAAGTTGCCAAAACGGATGCTAAAAAAAATAGAATAATTGTAATGACCAACTTGTGGGAAATTTTCACGTTAACCTCACAAAAGCTATGGGTTATATACCTACTGGCCGCCTTCATACTTTATAAGCATGATTTTTTTCATTATTTCAGCCATTTTGCTCAATTCCTTTTTAATATTTTCTGCAAAAGGCTTAAGAGCGCTGTCATTATTTATCTCGCCCAACAAAATATCAGTAAAGCCTATTGCGACCTGCAGAGGCTTATCCATTTCATTACATACAGCCCCGGCCAATTGAGCTATTCCTTTTTTTCTTTCAACAGATCCATGTTCACTGGCAGCAGAATTTATAACTGATGACAATTTTTCCTTTTCAAGATGGTACATCAGAACCGCATCGTTTATTTCCACCTTTAACTGTTCATCATCCCAGGGCTTTGATATAAACCGGTTCACATGCCCAAGATTTATGGCTTCAATAACAGTCGTCATATCCGTATACCCTGTCAGAATCAATCGGATTGCATCAGGACAGATGATTCTTGCAGACTCAAGAAGCCGTGCTCCGCTCATTCCGGGCATTCTCTGATCAGATACGATAACAGCAGGCTGTATTTTCCCAATTTCCTCAATTGCTTTTTTGGGGTCATCAAAAAAATACATTTCATAGGAGTCTTTATGGAAAAGTCTTTTCAGGGCATTCAGGATGTTTTTTTCATCGTCTATAAAAATAATTTTTGACTTCTGAAACTCGTCCATTTTTCAACTCCTTAATTTTATATGAATGTTTATTTCTGTATTAGCCAAGATGTTATCGCATAAAAAAGGTTAATCTACCTACTGACGTTATTTAAGGCCGCCCTGCAATGCGCACAAAATTTCCAGTTTTTTTCAACAATCTTCCCGCAGGAGTAGCAAATAGGCATAATTTCAAATCCGCAGAAAGGGCAGTTTGGATATTTTTCCTCAATATCCTTTTTGCATTCCGGACACTGAAAGCTTAAACTGGTTTGCGGACCAAGAACTCTAAGTAGTTCTCCGCAGGTTGTAATCCCTTCCCTGATTTTTTCAAGTCCATCATCATAAAGAGTTTGGACTCCGAACCATTTTGCAGTTTTTTTAAGTTCGGATTCAGTAACATCTTTATGTATGCTTTTCTTGATTTCCTCGCTCACGGGCAAAACCTCAAAAAGCCCTATTCTCCCGCTGAAACCTGTTTGCATACATTCATCACATCCGGCTCCTCTATAAAAAGGGCCATCGTGCTTTGTCAGTTTCAAAGCTGCAAGGAGCTTTTCATCAGGAATATCCTCGACTCTGCATTTTGTGCATACTTTTCGGACAAGCCTCTGGGCTATTATACCGATCATGGCCTCGCTTATCACATATGCCTGAACCCCCATGTCCCTGAGCCTTGTTATTGTTGCTATCGTACTGTTTGTATGCAGGGTGCTGAGCACAAGATGCCCTGTAAGGGCGGAATGAAAAGCGACCTCTGCAGTCTCGTAGTCTCTTATCTCCCCAAGCATGATGATATTCGGATCCTGCCTGAGTATTGCCCTTAGAACGATCGGAAAACTAAGACCAATCTTGTGCCTGACTGTCACCTGTTCAGCCATGCTCATATAGTACTCAACCGGATCTTCAATGGTTACGATATTTTTTGTAATGCTCGCTCCTGCGTTAAGAAGACCGTAAAGCGTGCTTGTTTTGCCGCTTCCGGTCGGGCCTGTTACAAGAAGTATGCCCTGGGGCTGATTTATGAAGGACATGAATATTTCGATATTTTTCCCAGAAAGGCCAATCTCTTTCAAATCACGTATGGCTGCGTTTTTGTCCAGTACCCTCATTACTATTTTTTCACCATTTATGGTGGGAAGGGTTGAAATACGCATATCAACAAACCGGGTGGAGCTTTTTACTGTAATACGGCCATCCTGTGGGCGTCTTCTTTCTGATATGTCAAGCTCGCTCATTACTTTTATTCTCGATACCATAGACGGATGCATATGGATTGGAATATGGAGCTTGTCATACAAGAGTCCATCTATACGATACCTCACCATGACATATTTAGTTTTTGGCTCGATATGTATGTCTGATGCTCCATGACGAAGAGCGTCAGAAATTATTGTATTTACGATTCTAATTGCAGGAGGAAGATCCTTTGCTTTAAGAAGTTCCTCAAGATCAGCCTCTTCATCTTCATCCTCAATTACTATTTCAATATTTTCTGTCGGATCAGTTAGATCCATTGCCGAGATGGCTTTTGAAAGCTGGGAATCGTCTTCTCCGTAGATTTCCTTTATTTTTGCATGGATTTCCTTCTCCCTGGCAACCACTGTTTGAATCTGAAGACCGGTTATGAACTTAAGGTCATCAACCTTCATAAAGTCACTGGGATCTGCCATGGCAACTATGAGTTGACGATTATTCTTTTTCAGCGGCACAAGTGAATTTTCGACACAAAAAGATTTCGGCACAAGCTCTGAAATCGCCGGAAGTATTTGGAACTGTGCCGGCTCAGCCTGATTTATCTTCAGCCTGGACACAAAAGCCTTGACTATGGCATCTGGGCTCGCAAGCCCAAGATCAGTTATGATACCAGGCATCAGGCGGTTTTGTTTTTCCTGTAAAGACACAGCCTTGTCAAAATCAGCCTGACTTATTATCTTTTCCTGAAGCAGAAAACTGGCAAGCTGGCTTCTGTGTTTGCCTATAAATTTGCTGTATTTCTGAATTTCCTTCTGCTGAATTTCAGCCTGGTGCTTCAGAGATTTATTCTCTTCCACCAGTTCAAACTTTTCCAGAGCCAGACTTATGCTCAACCTGAGATCATTATCATCCCATGGTTTTGTGATAAACTTATATACGGCGCCCTCATTTATTGCCCCCATCACTGCATTAACGTCAGCATGTCCGGTAAGCATGATTCTTATGGTCTGGGGATAAAGTTCCTTTATTTTTTTAAGAAAATCGGCCCCGTTCATTCCAGGCATCCTGAAGTCAGACACAATCACATGAGGTTTGTTTTCAGCTATTTGGACAAGAGCCTGATCAGCAGATTCATAAGTGAAGATTTCATAGTTTTCCTGCCTGAATATTCTGCGCATGGATTTCAGGACATTGGGTTCGTCGTCAACAAACATTATCCTGTAATGAGCTGAAGAGTTTTTTATATCCTCATCTGGCTCCGAATTTTCAGGTAGTTCGCCTTCTGGTTTATCCTTGAGAAAAAGAGAAGCTAGTCTTGACATTAATTAGCCTTTACCGGAATTAAAATTATACAGACCGCGCCTCCCTCCGGCAGATTCCTGACAGCGATATCTCCTCCGTGCATTCTTGCGGTTTCACGAGCATTTGTCAGGCCAAGCCCCATTCCCTTGCCAACGTCTTTTGTCGTAAAAAAAGGATCAAAAATCTTATCAATATATTCTTCCTTTATGCCAGGCCCTGTATCTGAGATTATGATTTTCACTCGCGAGCTGTCTTTTGTGAAAAACCCTGTCTTTATTGTTATTGTGCCTTCACCTTCGATGGCCTGGATAGAATTCATTAGTATATTCATAATCATCTGGTTTATCTGGCCTTGATTGACAAACAGCTCAGGGATGGGCCCGTAATTTCTTACTATTTTTATTCGGGGACCAAGAAGATGGTCAATTATGCCGACAGTCGCATCTATGCAGCGATTAATATCAGTAGGAACAACGTCAGGAGCATCTATTGAGGAAAACACCTTAAGATCCTTCACAATACTCTGTATCCTGGATAGGCCCTCCACGGTTTCAGACATTATATCCGTTGCGTCCTGTCTTATAAATTCTATATTTTTTTGATCCGCTTGTTTTGTTGTTAATTCCTCAACATATCCACAAAGAGTTTTCAGATTACTGCTGATAAATCCGAGGGGATTATTGATTTCATGAGCCATCCCAGCTGCCAGACTTCCTATGGCGGCTAATTTCTCGGCCTGCAAAAGTCTCGCCTGTGCTGCTTTTATCTTTTGAGCTTTTTTTTCAACTTCCACCTCAAGATTTTCTGCAAGATTTCTGTATTTTGCCTCTGATTCAAGGAGCATTTGATTTTTTTCCACAAGTTCGGCATACGAAGATTCCACAATCTGGCCATGAAGACCTGATGTCATGAGTATTTTTTCCTGAAACCCCATCATTTTTTCAATACAAAGAGCCATAAATGAACAAAAATCCAAGGCATCGGCGCCCTCCTTCGCGTAAAATGAAAGATCTGCGATATGCTCGGAATCATGATGAATTGCAGCAGTAAAAGCGTGCATCCCTGAGTCTTTTTTTTTTCTGAACCCATTGGTCTCAAAATATGTTTTATCGTCAGGCCAAGATATTCTTATCTCACAACCTTCCAAAGATAATTTATCAAAAAAATCTCCGAGGGTTTTGAGGGGAAGCAAATCGCTGAGCCCGTATTCCCTGTCAAAAAAATCCATTTCTATATTGATGCTCATGGGAAACTCCTGTCTATATCAGGAACAAGTGACAAGAAATGTCTCTCCAATATACCGAAATCACAGGCAAGGTTCATGGTCTGGTTCAACCTGATCCAGGTAGATGAAAGAATTGCCGAAAAAGTCTCTGCCACGCCTTTGCCCTGGATGGCCGATGCCATTCTCACGCTAAGCCCGGTTGGTGACCAGATGGACATAATTTCTTCTTCAGACTGAATGTTTTTCAAATCCCTCTTGTTAAACTGGATGACAAGTGGGAGGGAATCAAATTCAATGCCAACACGCTCCGCATTTTTTTCCAGATTTTCAAAACTCTCAAAATTATTTACAGACTGGCTCAGTTGAGAATCCGCAACAAATACAACTCCATCAGTTCTGGAAAGAACGGCTTTTCTGGTGGCATCATGGGCAACCTGACCAGGAACAGTGAAAAGCTTGAGCTTGATGCTAAAGCCGGATTCCGTTTTTGCCACAATGGGCAAAAGATCGAAAAACAGGGTTCTGTCACCCTTTGTCTCAAGGGTCATTAGCTCACCGCGTCCACAAGGGGAAATCAGGTCGTGCATCTGCATCAGATTAGTGGTCTTCCCACTTAGGGCAGGCCCGTAATAGACTATTTTGATGATCAGTTTTTTTTCAGCTTCAAGTATTTCAGCCAATCAAAACCTCCGGGTTTAATTTTTCAGATTTTTTTGTGGGCTTTAAGAAGTTCTTTAATTTCACGGATGAGTTCATCATTGTCGATGGGCTTTGTAAAAAATTTGGCTATCTGCCCTTTGTTGATAGCCTCGATTACTGAATTTACCTCTGTATAGCCTGTGAAGATGGTCCTGATTATTTCCGGTTTTTCTTTGCTAACAATTGAAAGAAACTTGTTGCCGCTCATTTCAGGCATACGCTGGTCACAAATAATCATGTCAATATGATTATCTTTTATTATATCAAGAGCCTGTGAACCACTCAGGGCCGTATGAATCTGAAATTGTTCTTTCCTCAAAATCCTTGAAAGCACCCTAAGTATAATTTCTTCATCATCAACGATCAGAATAGCAGGCGATTCACTTTTAATTTCGTTCATGCTTGATCCCAAATAGTTCAGATAAAGTCATCCAAGGCTAATACGTCGCGGCATAAACAGGCTCCTGAATTGGATCACTGTCATTCATGGAAATAAGCTTACTGATCACAGAAGCTGTCAGGGTTGTGTTGTATGGAAGTAAAAAACGGCCTTTTACTGTATATAATGGTCTTGTAAGCACCATTCCGGGCTCCAGTTTTTCAAGTTGCATTTTCTTTTCTTCCTGGAACGTAAAGCCTTGGGTTTTAAGAATTTCGAGAAGTATTTTAATAATGTTCGGATCAAACAGAGAAAAGGCGTTCTGTTTAAGATAATATATTGCAGCCTGATGGGCCATCTCGGACTGCTCTACATGATCTGAAGTCCGTCCCGTTGCTCTTTCATATTCCTGAAGCACAGGATTTTCGTTTTTTTCAGGTTTTCCGGCAATTCTGTCATAAGCATCAGCAACAGCTATAATTCTTGATCCTAATGGAATCTCGTCTTCTGCAAGACCTTCAGGGAAACCTGTTCCATCATAATTCTCATGATGGGATTTTATATAAAGGCTCACCTTCTCAAGCTGAGGAATGAATCTAAGTATCAGAAATCCTTCCATAGAGTGCTTGACATATTTTGCCTTTTCAGAGGGACTCATGTGATCCTGAAAAGGGCTGACCAGACTTTTTGAAATCCCTATTTTACCTATGTCATGTAACAGACTGGCTATTTCAATGTTCCGGAGTTCCTCGCCTTCTACGCCAGCTTTTCTTGCAATCTCATTGGCAAGGGCGCTCACTCTTCGGCCATGTCCGGAATCCTCAGGGAAAAATGTGTCTGTAAGAGCAGAGAAAGATCTGATTATATTGTAAAAAGAGTCCTCAAGTTCCTGGGTTTTTTCCTTAAGCTCTGTCGTTCGCTGCTTCACCTTTGCATCAAGGAGCCTTCCCACCTGAAGCAGCTGGGCATTCTGCTTTTTAGTAACTTCCATGAGCCTTCTATTTTCAAGGACAAGCTCATACTGCCTTAATCCATGCTCTATGGTCAGCAGAAGATCATTGTCATTCCAGGGTTTTGAAATATATCGCTGAACCCCTCCCTTGTTTATAGCATCAACAAGGGTTTCCATGTCCGAGTAACCAGTAAGAAGGAATCTGACCGCATCAGGAACATACTGTCTTGATTTTTCAAGAAATTCTGAACCTGACATCCCGGGCATTTTCTGATCGGAAATGATCATTGAAACCTTTTTGTCAAGTGTGACAAGCAGATCAAGAGCTTCCTGACCACTGTTCGATATATGAATTGTGTATGGTGTTTTCCTGAGAAGCCTTGTCATTGCCTTCAAAATCGAAGCTTCATCATCAACAAGCAAAATCGAATGTGCGTAACTGGTTTTGTCGTCCATATGGCTTTCACTAATTAAGGTTTAATTCGTCAGGCCGACCATCTTTTTTTTAAATCACTCAATCACAATCTTTTACAAAGTCGTAAAAAATCCGATTACCGTCATTCCGGCGGAACCTATCCCGTTGAAAACCTCAGACTGGATCAAATCCGTAATGACTCCGTTGCCTATATTGAATTTTTGAGAGACCATAAATCCTTCATAAAGTCATCTTTGAAGGCAACCATATAACAAACTCCGTTCCCTTTCCGACTTCACTCTTAACATCAATAGATCCACCATGTTTTTTAATTATATTATAAGCCACATGGAGGCCTAAACCAGTTCCCTTTCCCGGATCTTTTGTAGTAAAAAAAGGATCAAATATTTTATCTATCTTATTTGCAGGAATACCAGAGCCTGAGTCTTTTATTGTTATTTCCACGCCGTTATTTTTTTTAGCCGTGGAAATATGAATTTCACCTCTTTCGGGGATGGCCTGGGCAGCATTTACAAGAATATTCATGAATATCTGGTTTATCTGCTGGGGAACGCACTCTATTTCAGGCAAAGCGCCCAATTCTTTATGGACTTCAGCCTTATATTTGATTTCATTCCATACGAGGTGGAGGGTGCTTTCTAAGCACTTGTTAATATCCGACATAACAGGTTTTGTTTCTCCTGGATGCGCGAAATCCTTCATATCGATGACTATTTTTTTAATCCTGTCCGTCCCCTCGGAGCAGTCCTTTACAAGTTCATGAATGTCATTGATTATATAATCTATATCGATCTGTTTTTCTGCCTCGGCTATTTTTTTAGCGAAGTCATATAGATTTAAATCCGGTAGATTTGAATCCGGGTTGCCCAGAATAGTCTTTACAACATGCCTGTAAGCAGAGATAAGCTCCACAAGGTCACTGTGATAATCGCCGAGTGTTTTTAAATTACTGCTTATAAAACCGACGGGATTATTGATCTCATGTGCAACACCTGCCGCAAGCTGACCAATCGAGGCCATTTTTTCAGAAATCAACAATTGATTCTGGGCTTTTTCATTTCTATCCTCAAGGGATAATATTCTTTCGGCTGTTCTGACTCTTGTCAAAAGCTCTTCGCGATCAAATGGTTTTATGATGTAGTCGTCCGCTCCGGCCTTAAGTCCTTCAAGCGCATCTTCCCTGGCGTTTTTTGCGGTCAGTATAATTATGTATATATATCCAGGAAGATCAGCATTTCTTATCTTGCTGCAAAGTTCTATACCGCTGAGCTCCGGCATCATCCAATCTGTCAACAATATCCTTGCACCGCTCGAATTCAACTTTTCCCATGCCTCATTGCCATTTTCTGCATTAATGACAAAATAGCCTTCTTTGGAAAGAAGTTTGCTGAGCAGCGCAGCCGAAGCCCTGTTATCTTCTGCAACAATTATTTTCATAGACGACCAATTATTAAGGGGGTTAAAATGCTAATTGGCAAAAGTAGAGTAAAAAGATAAGACAAACAAATAATAGATTACGAAAACAAAATACAGCAAATCATTAACTTTGTCTATCGATAGAATAAATATAGAATTTATGTATTTATGCCAGCTTTGACAAGATAGCAAAAAGTCCGATAACCGTGAATACAAAGATGCCGGATCAAGTCCGGCATGACTCTGACGCCTTATTTTGACTTTTTGCGAGACAATCACACTTTAATGGATAGCACGAACAATGATAAGGCTTTTTCTTTGCAACAAGGCTGAAGTGCTTGGCGATATGCTCGCGTCGGAGCTGACAAAACCTGTTTCAGATGCATTCACTCCCGAAATAATTGCAATTCAGGCAAGGGGCATGGAGAGATGGATTAGCATGATAATAGCCAGCAAAACAGGCATCTGCGCAAACATTGATTTCAGCTTCCCCAAAAAAATCATAAACCAGATAATTCACGCACAGAAAGGTCTTGATTATGAAAAATCTCCTTTCAAAAACGATATTCTTAAATTTGTCATTTTCAGACTTCTTGAAAATCCGGCAAAACTGGGCGATGAATTCGAGATTATAAGAAATTATTGCAGCTCTGATCAAAACGGGCTTAAAAGATTCCAGCTGTCAGGGCATATAGCGACGGCATTTGAAAAATATCTTTTTTACCGGCCTGAATTGATTTTAAAATGGGATTCAGGGGGTGATGATATCTGGCAGGCAAAACTATGGAGAATGATCACATCAGAATATTTTTTCCCGCACCCAGCCTTGCTCATCAACGAATTTGTTTCAAAAGCTGTTAACGGCAATTTAAATCTTGAGCTGTTACCAAAGCGACTGAACATTTTCGGAATAGCCAGTCTTTCACCTTCTTACATCAATGTGCTTGATGCCATGTCAGGCATCTGCGACGTGAGCATTTTCTGTCTGAGTCCATGTATGGAATATTGGGGCAATCTGCCAAGTATAAGCCAGCGCAAGGCGGCTGTAAGAAAAGGTGAAATTATTTCTGATATGCATTTTGAGCAGACCAATGATCTTCTGGAATCCTTAGGTGAAAGCTCTTCTGATTTTCTCGAATTACTATACGCTCGTGAAAATATTGTTGAGCAAGACATATTTGTCCGGAATAACCCCGGAGGAAACAACAACCTTCTGTCTTTCATACAATCGTCCATGCTCTTTCTTGAAAACCCCGCTGCTGACGAGGACTCAAGGCATAAATGGGATATAAACGACGATTCTCTATGGTTTCACTCATGCCACAGCCCTTTGAGGGAAACCGAAGTCCTGTTTGACAGAATCCTCGACATGCTTGAAAAAGATCAAAACCTCAGTCCATCAGACATTATTGTCATGACTCCTGAAATAGGAAAATACGGGCCATGTATAGAGGCAGTTTTCGGCTCATCCGGCGGGTCAAGTGTGAGAATACCCTTTACTGTGGCTGACAGGCTTTCCGGAGAAGAAAAAAAGGCGACTGACTGCTTTCTGTCCGTAATTAGACTGGGTAAATCAAGGCTTTGCAGACATGAAGTCCTGGAAATAATTGAAAACAGATGCGTTTCAGCAAAGTTTGAGATTGATGGAGAGGATCTTGACCTGATAAAAAAATGGCTGTCAGACGCAAGAGTCTCAGGAGAAATGGATGAAAAGCAAAGAATAAGTCTCGGACTTCCGGGTTTCAGGGAAAACACCTGGGCCCATGCGATTGACAGACTGCTTCTTGGCATAGCCATGCAGGATGAAGATATGGATTCTTTCTGCGGCATATCCCCTCTTCCCGGAATTATGACGTCAAACTACGCTGCTCTTTCAAAATTTCTCGGATTCTGGTCGTCCATGACATCTGCAATAAATGAATTGGAAAACAAAAAGACAGTGGGGGAATGGGTCGTTCTTCTTTCAAACCTTCTTGACATGTTTATGGATGACAGCGAAACAGGGCCTGTAAAAAGAAACATCAGAAGCCAGCTCCTCAAACTCAAGGATATTGCAGAAAAAGCCGGAATAAATGAAAAAACTGACATCGGCATCATAGCCGAGTTCCTCTCAAAAGAGCTTGAAGACAGTGCCTCAAGCTATGGATTTCTGACAGGTGGAATTACTTTCTGTGCGATGCTTCCAATGCGAAGCATTCCTTTCAGGGTCATTTGCCTTCTTGGCATGAACAATGACTCTTTCCCAAGGAACGAAAATCCTCCTGGTTTTGACCTTACAATTGAATCGCCAAAACCTGGTGACCCGTCAATAAGAAAAGACGACAGGCAGCTTTTCCTCGACATAATCATATCGGCGAGGGAGAAGCTTTATATAAGCTATACAGGACAAAGCGCCAGAGACAATTCAATAATACCTCCTTCTGTTCTGGTTTCAGAGCTTCTGGATTATATTGACGGATCAACTGTTTCTGAAACCAACGAAAAAACCTCAGAGAAATTAATCATCAAGCATCCGATGCATGGCTTTTCTCCAACTTCTTTTGAAATGAATAATGAGAAAAGGATTTTTAGCTTTAACAGGGAGTATTTTGACGCAGCATCTGCAATTATTTCTAAAAACCATGCAAAAAAAGAATTCTGGGAGAAAGAACTTCCATTTGATGATCATCTGAAAGGCCCTGTATCACTTGCTGATTTAAAGAAATTCTGGAAAAACCCTTGTGAATATGCAGTCAGATATGTTCTGGGCGCAAATCTTGATTTTCAGGACCAGGAATCTGAAATCATGGGAGCATCAATGCCATCAGGACTTGAACGCCACTTGATATTCAGCAAAAATATGGAATTGAGACAGAAAATAAATAATATCTCATCAAGGCAGAAAATCCTAAGCTCCCAGGGTTTGCTTCCACATGGCAGCTTAGGAGAACTGACCCAGAGTATATATGAATCTGAGGCTGATGCAGTGGAATACTCTGTCGATTTTGCATCATGCAGAAAAGCAATTATTGAAATAGATTTTCAGATTGGTAATTTCACGCTTAATGGCAATGTTAATGCGTCTATCAGGGAAGATGAAACTGGATCCAAGCTTATTTTTGTAAGATACGGAAGCATTAATCCCGCTAATATCCTCCTTTCGGCATGGATAGATTTTCTGGCGTGCAGAATGGCGGGGTGCGAGGCAGATTCTTTTGTTCTTGCAGGTTTTGGGGACTCAAAAACCAAGCGTTCAGTTTCTAAAATCAGTTCTTCGTGCATTAGCGTGGATGAAGCTGAAAAACACCTGCAAGAATTTCTGAAGTATTATCAAAAAGGACTTATGAAGCCCCTTCATTTTCTTCCTGACACATCCAGAGATTACGCAGCAGCAGTATTAAAAAACAAGGAAACAAAAGCTCTTTACAGTGAAATTGAAAAAAGACTTTCAGGTTTCAATTCTTCCATAGAACCTGGGTTTTACGAAAACCTGTGCTTTGGAGATGATATTACGGATCTTTTCTTTAATTCTGAAGAATTCAAAGAAATAGCGGTAAATATTTTCACCCCTGTGATCCTTGCAACTCAAGAGGTAAAATAAGAAATGACCGGTGACAAAAAATTTATGGAATTTGACCCTTTCACATGCGAACTGTCAGGAGTAAACCTGATTGAAGCAAGCGCTGGAACCGGCAAAACATACTCCATTGCCTCTCTTTATCTCAGATTTGTACTTGAAAGCAATCTCCCTGTTGAGAGCATTCTTGTCGTAACATTCACAGAGGCCGCCACAGCGGAACTAAAGGACAGAATAAGAAAAAGGCTCAAGGAATGCCTTGATCATCTTAAGAAAGGCGCAATATCCGGAACAGACTCATTTTCTGAATCCTTGTCACAGCTTGATGGCAATTCAAGAAAACTCGCGGAAATGAAACTTGAAATTGCCCTTAGAACCTTTGACAAAGCTTCCATATTCACAATTCACGGTTTCTGCAGAAGAGTTTTACAGGAACAGGCCTTTGAAACAGGCTCTATGTTTGATTTTCGGCTTGAGCCGGATCTTTCAGACCTCGAAGCCGAAATAATTTCTGACTTCCTTAGATCACGATTCAAAAAAGATGCGAATAATACTGGGAATAATATTTATGATTCAAAAATCTTCCTCAGTTATCTTGTGGATAATAAGTTCTTTTCAGGATTAATTCCCCAATTCATGTCAAAAATCAGGCCATTCCTTAAAGTCACGGTAAAGGATTTTCATAACAATTCAGACAGTTTAGATTCAAATAACTTCGGGATCATCAAAGCAGAAAAAGAATTCAGGCTCTCTTTTGAAAAAGCAAAAAACATGTGGGAAAGTAAAAATAAGGAAATAAGAAGCTGTCTGCTCGAATCCAAAACATTGAACGGAACATCCTATAAAGAAGGAATAATAAAAAGGCTTTTTGAAAACATTGATGAATATCTTTCGAGTGAAACACCTATGCCAGCTCTTTTCGATGATTTTGAAAAGCTGACCAGCTCATTTATCGAAGGTAAAACAAAAAAAGGCCAGAATCCGCCTGTCCATGATTTTTTCGATCTGTGCGAAGATCTGAAAAACACATCAGACCTTCTTTCAGATTTTTATATTGCTGAACTGAATCGCGTAAAAATGGATTTCATGGAGTACTTTTCTTCGGAATCAGAAAAGAGGAAGAATATTAACAACACACTCGGCTTCAATGATCTTCTCCTGAAGGTTCATGATGCCATTAAAGGCCCATTCAGTGAAAAAATCTGCGCATCACTAAGAAAAAGATTCAGGGCAGCTCTGATAGATGAGTTTCAGGATACAGACCATATTCAGTACGATATTTTCTCTACAGCCTTCAAAAACTCGACACCACTCTTTCTCATCGGAGATCCTAAACAGTCAATATACGGCTTCAGAGGCGCGGATATTTTTGCGTATCTTAAAGCGTCGGAACAAGCAGAGAAAAAATACACTCTTACAACCAACTGGAGATCTGACGGTGATCTTATTCAGGCAGTAAACTCCATTTTTTCAAACAGAGAGAATCCCTTTGTCTTTGACGGGATCAATTATTTCAATTCAAAAGCTTCGGATGGAAGAACCAATTCGGACTTCGAATATCCAGGAATTGCTGGGCCCTTAGAAATATTCGCATTTGCAGGGAAAAAAAATGATTCCATTAAAAAACCTGAAAATCTGATTTGTGAATATGTGACAGATAGGATTTCAAAGCTGATTTCTGAAAAAGCCAGAATATCAGGGAAACCTGTAAAGCCCGGAGATATTGCCATACTTGTCCGCAGGCACAGTGAAGGTAAAAAAATCAAGAGGCTTCTGGACAGAGCCGGAATCCCTTCTGTTTCCAGCGGAGGAGACGATGTATTCAAATCTGTTGAGGCGCATTATATGTCAAGACTCCTTGCCGCGGTCGCAGATTCTTCTGACACGGGCAGACTCAAAGCAGCTCTTTTGACCCCATTCTTCGGGCTTAACGCCATTGAGATTGCAGAACTTGGCCACGATGAAAAAGCTCTGGACAAGGCTATTGTTTTTTTCAGGGAACTTAATGAAGTATGGGTAAAAAAAGATTTCAGCCAGATGTTCAGAAATGCCATTAACAGGCAAGGAGTCATGGCTGCAATTGCATCCGAACCTGATGGCGAAAGAACCCTGACAAACCTTTTTCATCTTGCAGAATTAATAAACCATCAGGAATCATCAGAAAAGCTTTCGCCAGATGAAGTAATATCATGGCTTTCAGAAAAAATGCTGCCGGAAACAAGTGGTTCTGAAGAGGAGCTTTTGAGGCTTGAAAGCGAAGCCGATGCCGTAAAGATAATTACAATTCATAAAAGCAAAGGCCTTGAGTTTCCGATTGTATTCTGTCCTTTTCCTGCAAAAGACATTTCAAGAATGAAACATGAAAGCATTGTTATCCATTCATCAGATGACGATGAATCATTCACTTATTTTGACGTCACCCACCCAGATTTCAAATTAACGCAAAAAAAACATAAGGCAGAGGAACTTGCAGAATCAGCAAGACTCCTTTATGTGGCTCTTACAAGGGCTAAACATGCCTGTTTCATTGCCATAGACACAGACTCGTGCTGTTCATCTCTGGGTTATCTTCTTTTTCATGAAGGCAAATTGAACATAAACGACGGTATTGATGATCTGAAAAAGGGCCTTGGGAAAACAGATTTCAACGAAAAAATGGCATTACTGAATGGATTAAGTACAAAGTCAGGAGGAAGGATTTTTATTTCTGACTACTCAAAGAACAATGCGCCATCAATTAATAGCCAATTTGAACAGGAGAAAAAAAGCCTTTTCATAAGACATTTTGAGAGACGTATCAAATCTGGCACAGTTATATCAAGTTTTTCAGGCATAACTGCAGAAGCGCATTCTCCAAAAATAGATCCTGATATCCCTGAATTTGAAGCAGGCGAACTCAGTATAAATGAAAAACCAAACAAGTCATCTGACAGCAAAAAAACAATTTTTGACTTTCCCAAGGGAAGGGAAGCAGGGAATTTTATTCATTCTTTTATTGAAAAGCTTGATTTCAAATCAGACACTCAGGCTATTAAAAGCCTCGCAGAAACAAAGCTCCAGGAATTCGGTTTCGACCTGGAGTGGGCAGACATTATAACGGAAATGGCAACAGTTCTTGTTTCATTAAAACTTCAGGACGTTGATTCTGATTTCAGCCTTTCATCGATCAAACGTGAGTCCAGAATCAATGAAATTGGATTCTATTTCCCAATAAGGAAACTTATTCCAAGTGATCTGACGAAAACTTTTTCAGGAAACTGCGGAGAAGAGGAGATTAACCAGAAACTTGTCAGTAAACTCGAAAAACTGAATCACTGGCCAATTAATGGTTTTATGCGCGGTTTCATGGACATGCTTTTCGAGCATAACGAAATATATTATCTTGTAGACTGGAAATCGAATCATATGGGCGATACAAACGACTCATATTCAACAGCCAAGCTTAATGACGTCATGATTTCCGAATTATATATACTCCAGTACCATTTTTATATTGTTGCCCTTGATAGATATCTTGCAGCGAGAATTCCTGAGTATTCGTATAAGAAAAATTTTGGCGGAGTTTTCTATTTGTTTATCAGGGGGCTTGATGAGTCAGGTAAAAATGGAGTTTATTTTCACAAACCTGATGAGGCTTTTATTAAAAAACTCTCATCAGGTTTTTAGTAAGTCAGGTATTTAAGATTGAACATATCAAAAAATTTCTTTTAAAACTTCGGGCCTTTCATCTACTGATGGATTGCCTAATTCGGCCTGCCTGCTGCTCAGGTTATGAATCATACAGGCAAGCCAGGCGGCCTGATAACCTGAAACATCAATAAATCTGACCGCTTTTTTTCTTACTTCTTTCCCGTCAGGAAGAACGCCTATTTCTATGTCATAAACAGTCTCAAAAAGCAGGTCATCAAGAATTATTTTTCCTGATTTAGTCATTATGGTAAGCCCCAAGGATTCATCAAATTTATTTTTGTTTGAAAAATAATGGATGGACATCCCTCTGAAACTGATATCTGAAACAGGGCCTATCTGGATATACTCATTCTTGCTCAGCATAAAAAAAGATTTCTTTTTGAAATTAACAACAGCTCCGCCTTTTACCGGGAATCTTCTTGTCTCTCTTCTTTCATTTTGAGTGTCTGTTTGAATTTCCATTGAGTACTCCTAAAATTTGAGTGTTTAGGGATAACACTGCTCCTGATCTGCTTAATGTACAATAATAAATTTATATATTGATTCAGAGCGATTCAAATATTAGAATCGCTTTTATATAATTTGCAGAATATTTCAAGATAAATAGTCATCAATCAACAAAAATCAACAAAAAGATTATTTAAAATATGGGATACAGATTTATAAATATTAAAACAGGGGAAACCTACTCATGTCCAAATGAATTCTGGCTTAGCATTCTAAAAGCAGCCTCTGAAAACGGTTGGAAACCAAAAGGGACGAGGCTTTCTTTAGAAAGAGAAATTGACGATACTTATGATGATTCGTTCGGAAGAATGTACAATCTCTTCATCGTCATTTCCGCCCACGCAAGATGCCTTGAATGGGATGGGAATTATACTGAAAAAGAGTACCAGATTGTAGGACAAGAAGATATTGCAAACCTTCTGGAAGAACTGATCTATATGGGTACAGATTCTTTGTTTCTTGATTTCCTTGAAAAAGGCCCCTTTGAAATTGGCCCAGAATAATAATAAGGATAATAATCAGAAAATGATAAGGCAGCCATGAAATTCATGGCCGCCGAAATTCTATTTTCTCACAATGAATTCTGTCTTCTCAAGAGCAAGCTCGATATGAAATTTATGGTGATCCACATTAAATACAACCCTTCTGTTTTCCCTGAAATCAGAATCGATTATCAGGGTAATGGGGGTTATGAGAGAAAGAGCCTTTGGCTGTCCACAAAAAGATGAAAGCCCGAATTTATCCTCCACAGACCTCATAAGAAGGCCCATAAGCTGATTTGTCATCTCACCAATGGAATCACTGACCTCATTGGACGTAAAATCTTTGGCAAGCTCATTTTCAGGAATGCCCATTGCCATCATGTAACTCTGATAAAGAAGGACTGCCGCTTCCTTGGAAAAATTAAGTACAGCAAGTCCGTTATAATCTCCTGAAAATTGCACGAAACATCCCACATCAGGCTTTAGGGTCACTTTTTCAATTTTCTGATAAGTACTTGAAAACTTGACTGTCCTTTTTGTGCACGACTCCAGCACATGTTTTGTTGCCTTGCATAAAACATCTGATACTATATCAATTGTTGCATCCTGGGTTTGCATAATTCTATCCTTTTGGATTGGCATTTGGTCACATCAGCATTAAACAGAGTCTGCCTGGCCAAAATTTTAATTTCTAATATTTGATGAATATATATTATGTTTGAAAAAATTCCCAACATTTTAAACAAATCAAAATCTGATTCGGTATTTTCGGCTTCTGATAAAATTTTTTCAGCATTTTTATGCAGACTGACGGTTGATTATTCCGACGAAAGTGCCCTGGCTTATGCCATTGCCTCAAGCCAGACAGGAAAAGGTCATATCTGCATAGACCTTGATTCCGAGCCTCTGTCAGATTTGTTAAGAGAAATGAAAATAACAGATTTTACGCCTGAACAAATCAGATCTGGCGTAGAAAAGTCAAAGGCAGTTGGAAACCCCGATGAATCATATCCACTTTTACTTGCAGGGAACAGGTTCCTTTACCTTAAAAAATTCTGGGACTATCAGAATATTATAGAAAACTTCATAAACTCAAAGGACCAGTCTTTCTTCGAAATCAGAAAGGAACTGATTGAAGAGCTTGTTACCAAAAATTTTGATAATAATTCAAAAGATTATAACTGGCAGATGGGAGCTGCAATATGCGCGGCAAGAAGCAGATTCTGCCTTGTTACCGGTGGCCCTGGAACAGGAAAGACAACGACTGCTGCCAAAATAATATCCATTCTGACAGAAATCTTGAAACCTGAGCTTAAAAGAAAACCCAAAATCATCCTTGCCGCGCCAACCGGGAAAGCTGCGGCAAGAATCTCTTCTGCCATATCTTCGGCCATGCTCAAAATAAAAAATTTGGGCGTTGATGATACTGATGCCCCGGAAGCTGCAATAACAATCCACAGGCTTCTCGGCATAGGCCATGCGTCATCCAGGCCCAGATACAATAATAAAAACCCGTTGATTGCGGATGTACTCATTATTGACGAGGCATCAATGGTTGATATTGCAATGATGGCAAACATCATGGATGCACTGCCAAAAAGAGCAAGACTTATTCTTATGGGCGACAAGGATCAGCTTTCATCTGTTGAGCCAGGAGCTGTTCTTGCCGACATATGCAAAGCAGGGCCGGCAGATAAATTCTCCCAAAAAGCATTTTCTTTTCTTGGCATTGGCGGCAAATTCCCCAATATATCACCTGTTGAAGACGAAGGCTTTTATGACGGTGTTGTAGAGCTTGACAAAAGCTACAGATTCTCAGGAAATAGCGGCATAGGACTTCTGGCTGAAGCTATCAAAAATGGTGATAAAAACAGTGCCTTTGAAATCTTGAAATCAAAACTATATACTGACATTGTCTGGATTAAACGAGGGAACGAAAATAGCCTTAAAAAAATCATCAATGATCTGACAAGTGATCATCTTTCCCGGATTTCAGCATCTGATTCACCGGAAAAGGCCCTTGATTGCATTGACGAGTTCAAAATACTCTGCGCTGTGAGACAGGGAATCTGGGGAGTTGAAGGAATTAACAGTACTGTAAGAGAACTGATGCATGAAAATAAATACGCGCCTGCAGATGGTGACTGGTACCATGGCAGACCTGTGATGATCACAACAAATGATTATCAGTTAGGTCTTTTTAATGGAGATACCGGAATTGCTCTTAAGGATGATAATGACAAAAAAAATCTTATGGTTTATTTCAGATCCGGAGATAATACTGTTAAAGCTTTTCATCCCTCTCGTTTAGGTCGTCATGAAACCGTTTTTGCCTCAACTGTTCATAAAAGTCAGGGATCTGAATATGACAGGGTTGCACTCGTCCTGCCTGACAGATTCACAGGCGCCCTTTCAATGGAGCTTGTCTATACAGCTGTAACCAGAGCCAAAAAAGAATTTATCCTTATTAGCAGTGAAGAAATCTTTTCAATGGCTATATCGGAAAGGACGAGACGGACCTCAGGCTTATGCAACAGGCTTTTGGGCTTGATTTAATTGCCGTGTACGCTTAATAACCATAGATATTTTTTACTTAAGCAAATTTGAACATATTTTGATATTTTCTTAAAACTTCAAATATAAGGAGTTATAGATGGAAAGCATTACCGCACTCAGCGTCCTGGATGGCAGATACAAGCGTTCCACCACGGAATTGAGGGATATTTATTCCGAATTTGGCCTTATAAAATATAGGGTAAAAGTTGAAATAGAATGGCTGAAATTCATTCTGGGGGGCCTAAAACTTGCGGGTGACAGCTGGGATGAAAAGATGGTCGATGTACTTGATAATATAGTCGCAAGATTCGATGTGGACGCTGCATCAAGAATCAAGGACATCGAAAAAACCACAAACCACGACGTAAAAGCGGTTGAATACTATATAAAAGAAAAACTTTCAGGAACTTCAATGGCGTCACTCAGTGAGTGGACACATTTTGCCTGCACTTCTGACGATATTAACAACACTGCCTACGCCCTCATGGTCAAAGATGGCAGAGATATTGTTATCAAAAGCCTTGACAGTCTTCTGGCCAAAATCGAAAAAATGGCGCTTGAAAGCAAGGCTGTTCCCATGATGTCAAGAACCCATGGTCAGCCAGCCACCCCAACGACAGCAGGCAAGGAACTGGTCAATTTTGCCTGGAGATTGAGGGAAGGAAGATGGAACTTAGCCGGGATTACAGTCCAGGGCAAGATGAACGGAGCAACAGGAAATTTCAATGCCCACAGTTTCGCGTTCCCTGACGTTGACTGGATAAATGCGAGCAGGCATTTCATCGAAAACTATCTTGGAATCGAGCCTATCATATTCACCACCCAGATTAATCCCAACGGCTATCTGTCCCGCATTCTTCATTCAATGATAAGAATTTCATCCATTCTTACAGACCTTGACAGGGACATGTGGGGATATATTTCCCTTGGCTACTTCAAGCAGAAAGTCAGGGAAGGAGAAGTCGGGTCTTCCACCATGCCACACAAGGTCAACCCAATAGATTTTGAAAACAGTGAAGGCAACCTTGGCGTAGCTATCTCCCTCATGGAGCATATGTCAGTAAAACTTCTTAACTCCAGATTCCAGAGAGATCTTACAGACAGCACTGTCCTTAGAAACCTGGGAGCAGTATTCGGATATCTGATGATAGGAATAAAAAGCTCCATAAGGGGCCTTGACAAGGTGGAGCTTGACGAGGGAGCTCTCAGAAAAGACCTTGAGGAAAATCTTGAACTTCTTGCAGAACCTATTCAGACTTATATGCGCATATGCGGAGAAGAAAACCCATATGAAAAGATGAAAGAGCTGACACGGGGAAGAAAAATCACCAAGGAAGATCTTGCTGCGTTCATTGATGGTCTCGAAAAACTCACTGAAGAAGAAAAAATCAGAATGAAACAGCTGACCCCACTCACTTACACAGGATTTGCCGAACAGCTTGTGGATGAGTATTTCGCCTCAATCAAACACTGATATAATTGAAAATTGTGCCTCATTTTTTGGGGCACGACTCAACTTTAATGAACTCGCAAAAAGTCAGAAAAAGGAATCAGCGTCATGCCGGACTTGATCCGGCATCTTTGTATTTTCAATTACTTCTGGATTCCGGCCTGTGCCGGAATGACTGAAATGGACTTTTTGCGATCTTGTCAAGACTCTGCTTGATGCCCGCTTTATAGTTTGTAATTTGCCAGACCCGTTGCCACATGGGTTTCATTATCTGCAAAAACATCAATCTGAATCAGGGCAATTCTTGCTCCGCATCTAATTACCTTACCCTTCGCAAGAAAAAAAGATCCCTTCCCAGGCCTCAGAAAATCAACCCTCATATCAATTGTGGCCATACCTCCGAGTCTCTTTGCTATCTCTTCAGGAGTTGAGCCTGCAATCCTTTTTAGAAGCTCCACAGATGCCATCAGACCTCCTGTGACATCTATTATGGATGACAAAACACCTCCATGGAGAACATTTTTTGAATAATTCCCTATCAGATGGCTGTCCATGTCTATTCGCATTATTGTTTCGTCTGGAGTCAGTGTATCAATTTTCAAGCCTATATGCTTGTTGAAAGGCATCTTTTTCTCGTAAACAGACTTAAGCACAGGAAGAATATTCAGCAGGGTTGTGTCAATATTCATTATTTATAGCTCTCTGAAGTTCATTGTCGGATAGAAGAAAGAAATATACTTCACATCGTCATAATTTGAACTCTTCTGTTAAATGAAAGATCAAAGGCCGCTTTTTGAAAAAAGCTTGGCAAAAACTTTTCGGTTATGGATTCTTTTGCTTGATAAACATATGTTATCAACTCGTAATAAAAAAACATAAAAGTTTTGGGAAAGGTCTGGAAAACCCTTTTTCAAAAGGGTTTTCCAGTAATGATGCAACAACGAGCTTGCCATTCAAACGGCCTGACTCATTTCAAATGTTCAAGCTGTGACATTGATGAGTATACATGGAGGCACGCTCGCTTCAAGCAAAACAGTTCGCAAGCTCGTCTTTATTGACCTGGAACAGCAAAACGGAATCTCTATTTTTCTCCTGTAGGTGGCTGCATCATGTCCATATAACTGTTCTTCTTGTAACCGGCAGGGACAGTAATATATTTTGCAACATCCATTTTCTGGATAGACTTGACTTCTTCTGTACTCCAGCTTTCTGGCATCCCCGGCATATTAGGCATTTCAGCAGACGAAAGAGATCGCTGTTTCACAGGATATCCGCTTTTCATGAGTTCAAGATATGCCTTATCCGAGGTATAATCTCCTCCAGCCATCCCAGAAGCGGCTTCTGCCATTAGATCTGCATTCTGCTTGAAATCACCATCAAAAAAAGGAACTTCTGAAGAAACCCATATTTCCTCCACAAGCTTATTGTCGCTCATAATCTCATATTTAGTTGAGCTAAAGCCTGCAATCTTTTCATCATTCTTTTTCTGAACCTTAACAGAAGGTTTTTTTGCGTCGCTTGTGCCCATCATTTTTTTATAAGCTGCCTGCTGCTCAGGCGCCATGGTCTTAAGAGCTTCAGCCATTGATTTATCAGCCTGGGCCTTGAAATCAGCCGTCATTTTTTTCATTTCATCAACTGTGGATGTGGCATATGTCTTGGTTTTATTATTAACTATTGTAATCTGCTTGGATTTCATATCGATTATGACATAGTCGCCGTCTGTTTCCTCACACAGTATTGATCCCTCAATATAGGTTTTTCTTGCTTCTCCGTCACTCGATTTTGTATCAACCATCCATCCTGCGTTTGCCAAAGTTGGAAATATGAGTGCCGCCGCAAAAATAAAACATGTTTTCTTCATTAAACCACCTCTTTTTAAAATTTGTTCGGTAATTAGACATAATAAAAAATATGAATCTGGATATATTATTTAGCCTTGTTTTTCAATCAGCAATGCATAATAGTCTCAGGTCGAGCTGTTATCAAACCATAATAAGGACGTGTACATGATTGGAAACGTGGTAAATGCAATTTCGATAATTGCGGGAGGTATAGCAGGTCTTTTACTTCGGGGAGGAATACCTGAAAGATACAGAGAAACCCTGATGCAGGCAGTTGGTCTTTGTGTTGTCCTTATTGGAATATCTTCAGCCATTAAAACAGACTCAATAATGACTGTAATTCTAAGTCTTGTTGCCGGATCTCTCATCGGTGAATTTATAAGAATAGAAGCAAGACTCGATTCTCTGGGGAAATTTATTGAAAGCAAAATATCTGGAAGCAACTCGGACTTTTCAAAGGGTTTTGTCCAAGCCAGCCTTATCTTCTGCGTAGGATCAATGGCAATTGTCGGATCGATTGAAAGTGGGCTAACCGGGAATCATCAGACTCTTTTTGCTAAATCCGTTCTTGATGGAGTCACGACAATTATCCTGACGTCCATATTAGGTGCGGGCGTTATTCTGTCATCTGTATCTGTTTTTATATACCAGAGTTTCATCACACTTTTGGCAGCACTTATTAAGCCATATATGACTCCAGAAGTGATAGCGCAGATGTCGTCTGTGGGTGGCCTTCTTATAATTGCAATAGGCCTTAATATGCTGGAAGTAGGCAGGATCAGGGCCGGAAACATGCTGCCAGCCATATTCATTCCGTTTGTTTACGCATTAATAATTAATATAACAGGTTTGCATGCTTTATTATAAAAAAGGTCTTATAAAAAAAATCCGGCAAACATCATTAAACATGAGTCTGCCAGACCTTGAATTTACAATTATAAGCTGATTTAAATAGGACAAAGTCGCAAAAAGTCCGATTACCGTCATTGCGGCACAGGCCGGAATCCAGAAGTACCTGAATATACAAAGATGTCGGATCGAGTCCGCATGACGCCACCGTCTTTTATTTACTTTTTGCGACTTCATCAAAAAAAAGAATGGTATTGCAGAGTCCATTTAAAGCTTAAGCTTAGCCAAAAATTTCCGAAACCATTATTATTCAGCAACCAGCCTGAAACCAAGATTATTATATGATTCTTCAGGAACAAAGCTGAATCTCTTTGCAGATCTGCACTGGTATACATAGCTTTCCCATGCGCCTCCTCTTGCCACCCTGTTTGTGCCGGTTTTTGCGCCCTTGGGATCCAAAGCCTCTCCTGATACTTGATATTCGCCGTACCAGTCACCGCACCATTCCATGGCATTACCATGCATATCAAAAAGCCCCCATGGATTAGCAGGGAAATTAGCTGTCTTGACAGTCATCTTCAAAGGCTTTCCTGTCTGGCATTTTCCCCATAAAGCTGTAGAGTCAAAATTTGCTTGTTGGGGAGACAGGCACTGGCCGGTTGAGAAATTATCCTTGCTGCCGGCCCTTGCAGCATATTCCCATTCAGCTTCAGTAGGAAGCCTGTAAGTTCCCTCACCTTTTGCATTGATCCAGGCGATGAATTTATTGGCGTCATTCCAGGAAACACAGACAACCGGAGCATCCTGGGTTTGCTGAAATCCAGGTTTAGCCCAGCTATATGCAGGGTCCTGCTCCCATTTATGACCTATCCATATCCATGGACCATTACCACTCGTCTCAGAATCGGTTTTATAGGATGTAGCCTTCACGAACTCAGACCATTGTCCATTAGTTACTTCTGTGGCTTGTATGAAAAAAGCCTTCGATATTTTTACTTGGTGGGATATTTCATCTGCGCCACGGTTCTGGACATCAGATCCAGACCCCATTACAAAACCGCCTGGAGCAATCTTAACAAACTTCATTCCGAGGGAGTTCTGGATTACTGAAGCCTCTTTAAGATTTATGTTTTTTTCAATTTTTGCGCCGGGTGTAATATCAAAATCAATTTTCTGTTTTTCATAACCAAAACTCGATACTTCGACCTGATATTTTCCTGGTGACAGGCTCATACCAGGAGAGTATTTTGTCTTGCCATCAGTAAATAGAACAGATGCAGTTTGGGGAGTGACGGTAAATTTAAGAATTCCTTCGGATGACTTTGAAGGCAGTATGTCTATATCAAGTTCTTTTGTCTCTCCCACAGCTATTGTGACTTCACTCTGTGAAGGATCATATCCGTCTTTGCTCAATTTCACAGAATATTTTCCGGCTATTACTTTTTTATCCTTAAGCGGAGTCTTCCCCCATGGTATTCCGTTTAGATAAATATCTGCGCCCTGAATAGGAGAATTTATGTTAAGGACGGCATCGTTACCAGTTCCTTCACCTTCTATTGACGCAGCTGATGTTTCTCCGCTTATCAAGGCTGCCTGGGCCTCTGGTTTTGCAAAAAGGAATTCTCCTCCTGATACCTGCCCTGAATCAAACACACCAAAAACCGGTTTAATTCCAGATTTGGCAGAAACTGACGACTGCACCCCTTTATAAAAATCCTGAACAGAAAATACGGAAGACTGGTTCTTCTTAAAAGACTGGAAAATTGCCTTTCCAAAAGCTCCTGTTGAAGGATCTGCCGAATCAGGCACGTCAATATTTAATCCTGATAAAAGAACCCATCTGCTCTGGCCTTGGAATTTTTTGGAAAGTTCTTCCTGGCTTTGAGGTACACCAGTAATTCCTGCGGCAGGATAGCTTGCACCTGAAATCATGAGAAGGTGTTTGGATTTGATCTTTTTTATCTGCTTGGCGATCTGCCTGTTGTCAATGTAAGTCAACACATCCCCGGACTTTGCATCATGTGGAATCCAGTATGTATAATCGTACAATTGATCCTTTTCGCCGCTTCCCAGAAAAACCACCATCACGCTTGACTCCTGAGGGAGATCCGACAGCTGGGACATGGAAGAGATTATTTCATTTCGCGTTGCTTTTTCATTAAGCAGTGTTTTAACCTGAAAACCGTAAACATCTGTAAGAATCTTTCCGATTTTTTGAGCATCACTGCCTGATCCTGAAAATGCCTTAATATTTTTATCCGAATAATTGCTGACACCGATTATTAGGGCCTTGAACAGATGCGCCTTTGCAGGGGCTTTTGTCTCTGGCGCTCCAAAACATAAACCATGCAGAAGCAATGGTAAAATAACAGCAAGGAAACCCATGACAACGCTTTTCTTAATGAGCTTCATAAAGCCTCTCAATATATAAGTTGATAACCAGGATTTTAACCAGAATTTAAATAAGTATGCTGAATGATATAATAACACGGCCCATAATTTGAGCCGTGTTATTAAATATGAAAGATCTGCATCATAACAATCAAACGTCAAAACAGCGTCTACTGATTGGAAAAATGTGGATTTATATTTGTGGCCGATCTCTGGGCACCTCCGACAATCACTGCAGAATTGCCGCTTGCATTGTTCTTTTCACCACCGACAATAGCTGACTGATCACCGGACGCTGTATTTGAAGCTCCGCCAAGCACGCAGGAAAATTTACCTGATGCAGTATTGCCGTTGCCTGCAATTATCCCGCCGTAAGATGAGTAGCCGTTTTTGCTACCGACAACCAAATTGTGGGATCCTGATTTAGCTCCTCCACCGGCATTGTAACCAACAATAATATTGCCCTTGCCATTTGCAGATTCAGTGCTTCCTGAACCATTAACAACCTGTAGATTCATATTGCTGAATACCAGCGCTTCGTTGGTTCTTGTGACATCCTTGAGAAGTTCGGAAAGCCTTTTAACCTCTGCTTCAAGATGTGCGATTCTTTCATTGGCTCCGGCTTCCGGAATCGGAGTAAAGGCGACTCCCGGTTTTGGTGCCGGCACATTAACAGGGGCCGCAGCAGGAGCTGCAGGCGGGGCTGATTTTGCCATATTTGCAATCAGCGCCTTTACCTCGGAATCCCTTGCTATGGAATCGTCTATGTACTGTTCTTTGATAATTCCTGAGTTAATATCATCTCCACTGTGGGTATGCTTGATATCAGCCTTGAGTGAGACCGCTCTTGTCATTTTGGAATGGGTCACGACAGGAAAGCAGTCATTTGCGCCTAATTTCCTGTAGTACTCGCAAATTTTTTCTGTTGTTATTGACTTGTATTCCTTCATGTCGTCCGGGCCAACCCAGAGAAGATACTTGCCTTCTGCAAAATTGATTTTATCTCCGCTTCTCTCAAAAAGAAGTGACACAACCCCAAGTGAATCAGGCTTTATTTCAACATCATAATTAATTGTAAGATATTTCTGATTTATTTCTTCAAATACGACAGGGGCCTTAAAAACGACATCTCTTTTCTTCTGGGCCTGACGGCTTATGACAAATTCCTTGGCTTTGCCTATTGCTGTCGTATTATCACCGGAATAGCTTATTCCAATATCTGCAAGAAGTTTTTTCAAGGCTGGTTCACCGTTAACCGGCTCTGAATCTGCCATAACAGGTACAAGCATCAAAAAAATAAAAAAAGACAGAATAAAATTAAAGGCTTTACGTTTCTGCATATTCCCCCCTGCATGCAATGCATTTTGGTGATTAACTTTCTTTAAATTGATTATAAATAATATCTAATAAAAAAAGGCGGAGTATGCAATCTATAAAATAGTGCATACTCCGCCTGAAAAAACCAGAGTCTCTTTTAAATTAGAAACTGAAAGTCATTTTAGCAGCAAGCAGATACCAGTCATCCTCTCTGCCAGGAGGTGTTGGATTATTGGTCTTCATCATGAGAGCCGAGCCATCCATGAGATGACCTTCAAGCTTGAATATCCAGTTTTTGGTTATGTCAAAACGGTTTGAAAGACAGATATCCTTGAGATAAGCGTCACTGGCCTGCTGGAACCTTGGATCGCCTTCATCCGGATCTTCGTTATCCTTGTCTGCAAAGTACAGAGAATAATACATGCCAAGTTCGTAGATTTCGTTAAATCTGTAAGCGGCGCTTGCGTAATAACCTTCGGTTTCAAGAGGCGATGAGCTTTTTCCTAAAGGAGTTGTCAAATCAAAGTCATACCTGTTGTAGGAGTATTCCGCAGCCAGGGTCAGATTGTTCATGCTGTATTCAATTGAAGTGGTGACTTCTTTTGTATTTGTTTCAAAAAGAATCGGTATTACCATGCCACCCTTTGTTCCAGGGCCTTCCAATTCAAGATTTACGTTCCAGGCTGAAACACCAAATTTTAAGCCATCGACAGGAGTTGTCCACATTACCGAGGCAGCCTCAGCTTCGGTGGACTTTGCGCTTGTGGGATTAAAATTAATTCCTATAAAAGGCATGGCAAGCTGTTCTTTAGTAGTTGTTGCAACACCGCCGTCGGTTTCAACCTTAACAGTTCCTCCCTGAACCTCATAGGCTATACTTCCGGCATTGCCCAAGTTGACGTCACCATATATACCTGCACCATCCACAGCATTAACCGTATCTCTCCATGCTTCGTTATATACTGACTGTGGCAGAAGTACGCTGGTTCTTGTCATGTCAACGTCGCGAACCTGATTGTAAAGACCATGGGAAAGCTTCATACGTCCGGCTCTGAGACCAAACCAGTCTTTCATCAGATAACTAGCGTATCCCCAGTCAAGCTCAACATCACCGCCGAATTCACCTAAATTTCTTCTGAATAGCTGCACACCCATCTTTAGGCGGTCAGTTACATCACCTGTAAAGTTAAGGCCGAGTTCATTGAATTTTGGTGTTCCGTTTTCAGTGTCAGCATAGAAGTTGTTCTCATCGCTATATAAATAACCCTGGGAAATAAAGCCGTGGATCTGGACTCCGCCCATTTTATCAAGTTCTACAGCAAAGAGACTCCCCCCTGAAAATAGAAGAGCGCCCATTCCCAAAATCAAACTTTTAAAGACTTTTTTCATATATTCCTCCAAATGCGGATTAAACCTAAAGATCCTTATCTTTGAAAACACTTCTTACTTCGATACTGGCACAATCTTTACAGCATCGCTATTGGTACCGGAAGGCACAAAGCCAATCGCGCCCTGGGTTGAAGCAACAAAATCAACTACTTCTTTAGGCTTTGCAAACTGCTTGGGGCCATTTCCTTTTCCAGAAAAAAGCATTTTTTTCCAATAATTACCAAATGTAGTACCATTCTTTCCAACATAGGTCGTCAAAAAATTCTCGGCAAGTTCATTTTGAAGCATTACAGGCTCAATTTTACCGCCACCATCCCACAGATTTTTCTGTCCGAGATAAATTCTCTCCAGATCGTCTTTTGTTATGGAGTTGACAGCCACGCTTTTATTGCAGATAATAATGACATCCTCTGCAAAAGCAGCCATCGGTGATAAAACAAACACCGCTAACACAATTGAAATAAAAAAAGCTCTAAAATACATTTTCTTCATCAATCCTCTCCTTTCGCTACAATGCTAATTACATTGTTATTTCAGCCTTGATATACTTATTGAGCAAAAAAGTAAAGCAATTAAAAGACCCAAGGTTCATACATATAATCAAATAGTTATATTAATATCCAAAAGATCTTCAAGCTCGGCATTACCTTCTATTTCTTCCAATTTCCGCAATCTTTTTTTATAATCGTCCATGGTTTTGAATGAAAAAGATACTGATACTTCCGACAATTCCATATTCTTAGGCTGCATGAATAAAATTGAATTGTCATTTTTTACTATCTTTTTTGCTGTCTCAGCAAATACTCTTTTTGCTTTTTCGATATGAGGATATCTTATTTTGCGTAGCTCAGATAGAACAAGCTCCCTTTTTTTGGAAACATCAATACTGCTGTTTATAATATCAGTAAAGACAGGAGTTGATAGAACTGAAACAATTCCGGCGCCGTCAATTTTTGATATTTCATATATAAGATTACAAAACTCCCTCTGGAGATTAAGGCCTATTTTGAACTGCTGCAAAAAAAACAGAAGCGTTTCCGAATCCTTGTGCTCCCAAAAATCGAATTCAAGAGCTATTGAAGGCGATACAATCCCATCTGATATTGCATTTTTTACAGCAGAAGGGATCCCATCAAGCTTAATAAGCCTCTTTATGTAATCCCGATTCATTCTGAGGGCAGGAATGCCATTTAATATTTCAAGAACTGAATCTATGGAGCGGTCGTTCATGAGATCAAAAAGATTTTTTACTATCAGTGCCTTATCAAGTTCGGAATAATTATATGTATAAATATTTTCAGTGATGGCAATCTTATAGGTATCAACAGGGGATTCCTCACAAATCAAACAGAAAACCCTATGCAATCCAATTGTTTTTGCAGCAAGAAGCCTCTTATTGCCTGATACTGATACATACCTTCCTGAGTCAAAAGATAAGACAGGAGGATTGATAACTCCGACAGAATCAATCGATTTGGACAATTCCGATAGATCTGAATCAGATACAGAACACTCATACCTTGTCCTGTATCTGTTATCATCAAAATCAATATGATTGAGATCTACTTCTATTGCATTAGCGCGCATATGAAGATGATAAAAATAGATTCATAATTTCGAGATATTTAGTCTTTGTATTTTCGATCACAAAGTCAGGAAAGGATGGCCCTGGAGGATTCTTGTCCCAATCAAGCCCTGACAGATAGTCCCTAACGTACTGCTTGTCATAGCTTTTAGGAGAACCGCCAGGCCTGTAATCTGATTTTGGCCAGAACCGTGATGAATCAGGAGTCAACACCTCATCTATGAGGATCAGCTCTCCGTTGAGCATTCCGAATTCAAATTTGGTGTCAGCAACAATAATTCCCAAGGACTCGGCTACCTCAACGCCCTTTTTATATATTTCTATGCTCAGTCTTTTGACTTTTTCAGCTATTTCAGGGCCTACGAGTTTCACAGCCTGATCAAAGCTGATGTTCTCGTCATGGTCACCAAGTTCAGCCTTCGTGGACGGAGTAAAAATTGGCTCGGGAAGCCTTTCGGACTCAATCAGGCCGACAGGTAGAGGGATACCGCAGATCTCGCCTGATTTCTTATATGAAGACCATCCTGAACCGGAAATATAACCCCTCACAACACACTCAACCGGAAGCGGATCGGCTTTTTTAACGATCATGCTTCTTCCATCGAGCATTTCCTTATATGCTTTCAGCTCTGGTGGAAAATCATTGAAATCGCTCGTCACTATATGATTTCCAATGATTGGCTCCATAACCTTGAACCAAAAAAGGGAAATCTGTGTCAGCACCCTGCCTTTTTCAGGTATCGGATCAGGCATAACAACATCAAAAGCTGAAAGCCTGTCTGTAGCTATAAAGAGGTAATTATCGCCGAGATCATATACATCCCTAACCTTACCTTTTTTCACCAGTGGGAATTCTCTTATATTGGTTTCTCTTACTGAACTTGTAATCATAAAAAACCCTTAAAACTAATTATTAGAATTTTCAATTCTACTCATGAAAAACTCTATGAATTTCTTCAATATTCTTCCAGTTTCATTATTTATACCCTGGAATGACATGCCGCATTTGTACATGCCTTCGTCAGACGCGAGGACATAGACCACATTTGCCAGAATATCACAAACCTCCTCTTCAAACCCTATGGAAAGGGACAGCAAAGAGCCGGTGGGGAGAGTATTGTGAATCTCAAGAAGTATCCCGCCTTCGCTAACATTAAGCGTTCTTCCCATGCCCTGTTTTATAACTGTGCCCGAATCATCAAGGCAAGAATAAGCGACAAGATTCTTGGAATCTATTCTGCTTTTATGTACTCTTTTATCAATGCCATTCATCAGCCTTCCCGCCTTTTGACTGAATTGTTTGTTATTAAATTGCCGGTTACTGCGATGCTTTTTGCAAGAGTGCTCAGCATGTTTTTCAGAGTGTCTGAAAGTGTTTTATATTCACTGTGAAGCATTTCAATATCAAGCTCGCTCATTTCAATATCACTTGAAACATAAACACCTGAAGTTGAGGGCTCCATTTCTATATCAAGAAAAGGAAGACTTCCTATAAAATCACCTGCACCTAAATCACACACCAATCGCCCTTTTTTACCATCTTTTTTAACAACCAGAGCTTCTCCGCTGTCTATCCTCCACAGCCCCGAAGAAGTGTCTCCAATCTTTATAAAAGGTGAAAAAATACCCTCCTTGTGAGGTGGGCTGTATGTGTCAGTCTGTAAACTGATATAAGTGTCAGTAACCATTTTAAGCCTCCTGTCGAGGCTTACAACAATATTTCTGAAATCATGGGAAAGTCTTGCAAAATCGGTGCTGAGTCTCTGATTGTCTACTATGCCGAGTTGAACTTTTCCTTTTGCAATTACTGACGCGCTTCTAGGTCTTTTTTCATGTATAAAGGCCGAAAGATTTCCTATGAATGTTCCTGGGCCAAGCTTTAAAATCGGAATTTCTTCATTTCCAATTTTACGGACTATTTCAACAACACCGTCCAAAACGACCCAGATCCAGCTCCCATAAGAGCCCTGGACAACGAATTCCTGACCGTCATCATATAATTCTTCATCAATGACATACATATAATCAACGAATGGGCCTTTGATGACGTGAAGATCAGACCTGTCAATAACGACAGGAGATTTTGGAGAATGAACATCTGAAATCTCAAGCTTTTTGATTTCTCCGTCGTCAAGCATCCTAAGTCCGTCAAGGATGATTTGCATTCGTCCCTGTTTAAGCTTATTTTCCGGATCGACAGGTTTCTGAATGAATCTGAACGAGCCGTCGCTCCATCCGAAAAAAGAAAAGATAACCTTGGCGCCCGAATCGTTGCCAAGCTTGGCATCCACAGGATTGCCATTATATATAAAAATCTGGCCTTCATCAGGGATTAATGGCGTTTTCAGGCTTAGAACTCCGGTATTTGCGTTGGATCCTAGAAGCTGGATAAGATCAGGAACTCCAAGAAATCTCAAGCTACCTTCTAAGTCAATTCTATCAACCATGATGACCCGACACTATTTCGCCCATTGGAATTGACGCTGAAGAGATTCGAGGGTAAGCTTCAGACATGCTTTTAGAGTCTGACCAACTCCATCGCCTGATACAGCGCTGGCCGGGAAAGAAGGCACCTGCAGCTGCCTGTTAAGTTCGCTTTCCATCTGCTCAAGAGGCATTAAGGGGATTCCCTCCTGCTCAAGATCCCTTTTATTGTATTGAAGGACCAACGGAACTTTAGCTATATTCATTCCATAATCCTTCAAATTCTGCTGAAGATCCTTTAGGGAAATCATATTTTTTTCACGTCTGACTTTTAAGGAATCCGCCACAAAAACTACGCCATCGACTCCCTTTAGAACAAGCTTTCTGGTCGAACTATACTGCTGCTGGCCAGGAACAGTAAAAAGCTGAACCTTGACATCACAACCGTTAATTTTCCCTAATCCGATGGGGAGAAAGTCAAAAAAAAGTGTTCGATCACCTTCTGTATTTATCGATACCATTTCGCCCGAGACCTGTTTTTTAAAGGCCTTGAAAATATATTCAAGATTTGTGGTTTTACCACATCGACCTGGGCCATAAAAGACTATCTTGCATTCGATCTCTCTGTCTTTCAGATTGACTACAGCCATAGCAGTGCCTTGGTATCCTTCAATATATCATTAAGATAACTTCTTAAGCCCCTGGTCTCAGTAAAGCCTTCATCCTTAATCAAAGGCTCTTTATTTCAATATCAAGACAATAATCGCCTTGTTTTGGACCGGAGCTGATTTTTGTTTTTGCAGAAACCACGCCCGAGCTTTTAAAAATAGCTATTGGTGAATAAAAATGCAACTCATTAAGCTTCTGGCCAACCGAAAAACTTTCAATCAGCTGTTTGTCCTTTGATGAAAGAATCAGACTGATCATGTTTCCGCTCTGAAAACTGACATCAAGCTCTATCTGTTTTCCTTTTGCAGGTCCTGATTCTACGATAATACCAACAGAACTGATATCTATCATATCATCTTCATCAAGAAGAGATTCCTCTTCAGAAACCGCTGCCTCTTCTGCTTCGGTCTCCTCGGCAGGTTCTTCAACACCTGTCGCCCCCCCCCTCTTGTGAACAAGATTCTCAAAAAAAGACCGGAGCTTTTTTAACTGATCCGCATTAAACAGATCTTCCTGCTGCCATTGATGAAAACGGTCAGTTGCCTTGCTCACAGCCTCAATTTCAATATAGCATTTCAAAATATTCTTGGCTGCTTCAAGTTTAACCTTTTCGTTCCCGAGAAGGTTTGTAAAATCCTCTATTGCCTGATCAAACTGACCAAATTTTGCAATAATGATTGCTTCTTCAAGAGCCACCTGCTCCGAATCCGAAGATTCTGAACGCGTGAAAAGCTTTTTTATTAATTCCTGGGCTTTGGACGAAATCTCTGGCTGGGAAGCAGATGCTTCAAATTTGGCGGCGCGGTTACCAAGCATCTGTATTTTTTTTGTCACATCCTCAAGGAGTTTCTCTTTGCCTTTTATCTGACTGCTGTTCAGGATGTCTTTAATCTGATAGTAAAGCTCAGTTGCCTCATTTAGCAGCCCCTGAGACTGATAAATCTTAGCTTCGCCCACCAACGCAGTAATTTTTTCCTTAATATCCATATAACCTCACTGAATTCAAAACGACAAATCAGGCTGAATACAACAACCAGTAGGCTTGGGATGCATCAAAACCATAACCAAAATAAGCAGAAATGACTATGTTTAGCAAAAAATAAGATTTATTACAATTCGAACTTGTATATTTTCAAGATAATGCAAAAAAAACAACAAACAGAACACTAAAACTTTTTCTTAGATTTATTAATAGCCTTGAAACAAAGTGTCAACTTGTATCTCTTCCTTATTCCATTTCTAAATCAAGTATGCAATAATAGCCGCAAAAGACATGGAGGCGGCAATGGCAAGAAAAGCAAGTGGAATAGAGATACTTGATCAGGCAAAAGAGATTTTATCAAAGGCAAAGACAGTCAATGAATTAAGAAGAGCTCAGGCTGTAATATTACCGTTGGAATTTGGATTATCACTTTCTCAGACAGCAATGATTTTAGGCGTTTCTGTCGGATGGGTATGTCGTTTAAGAAGACAGTTTATCAATAAAATCCCAGCAAAGAAAGAGCACGGAGGCCGCAGAA
>NZ_AUEY01000032.1 GCF_000426225.1 Desulforegula conservatrix Mb1Pa | reverse complement strand
GGTACAGATCTCTTGATTTGAGCTCGCAAAATTTCGAACCGCCGCAATTCGGACAACTAAAACCATGCGGCCATCTAAGTCTGAATAATGAGTCTTGGCACTTATCTTCGGTCCCATATTCGGACAGGAATTCGTGAATACTCTTTCCTTTTTGAAATTGGATCATATTTTTTGCCATGCTACACCTCCATCATATCTGGATAATCTTTCACATGCCTTAAGATAAGCATGGCGGAGTAAAAATGGTAATCAAATAAATGAATGGACAAATTGATATCTGATATGATTTGAATAAACATTGTTTTTTATGGCATGAGGAAAAAAAGATGAAAGAAGCATCATTTTTGATGCAAAAATCAACAGCAGCAGAGCACTATGATCGCTTTGTTAAAAATTCAGACACAAGTTTATCCTACTAATATCCAGGCAGCGAGAGCGGAAGATAATGAATGGAATTAGAAATAGATCATATAAATTCCCCACTCAATCATTACCAGGGGTAGAGATATCTGAGCATTTAAAAGACTTAAGGGAAATCATAGCTTTTCTTGAAGCCCGTAGCATTTCAACAAAAAACACTAGAATATGTAGATATACAGAGTATTTAACAAAATTAACGAATTCAGAACCATTAAATGAATCTCTAATATTCAAAAATTCGACAGATGGGCCATTCGAAAGCAGTACAGATTGGTACCTTTATACTTTACGTGAAGTCCATGAGCTTATGTGGATACTTAAGGGCTTAAAGAAACATATTCCCAAAGGGATTGATGAAAAGCTTAAATTAATTGTAAGCGGTAGAGATTTTGCTACCTTAGACTCAAATTCGCTTTCACGAAACACTCAATTTGAGTTACGAATTGCAAGCTACTTCTGCCAAGCAGGTTGCTATGTCGACATTTCTGGAGACACTGACATAGTAGCACTTAATAAAAAATATGCCTTCTTCTTAGAATGCAAAAGAGTCGGAAATTTTAAACAACTTGCTGGTAGACTTTCGGAAGCTAAAAAGCAATTAAATGAAAGAATGCCTAGAAGAGCATTAGGGCGAATTGTAACTGGATGCATCGCTGCTGATGTTACAAAAATTGCATTTGATCATAATGGGCTTACATTTGGAATGACAAATGAACACTCTCGAGACGTTATTCAAGATAAGCTAATCAATATCGGCAATCATGCTAATAAAATGTCGCTTTTCGATAACTGTAATAATTTATATCAATATTGGCTACAGATACATATTCCATCTCAAATTATTTATCCAGCATCATCAATTACAAGGTTTTCATCCTATTTTATATACAGAGACGACATAGATAGAAAAGGAATGAAATCTGTTATGACATTCCGTAAAATGTTTGAAAATTGCTCAAAAGGTGATGAACGAGAATTACCTCCCGACAAACTGAAAAGGAAAACGAGTATTACAGTTCCAAAAGATAGTACTTTTTATTTAGATGAAGACTTACTTAGTGAATATCTTTTGACAGGGAAGCTTCTTGAGAAAAAAAATCACGATATTGTGGGTAAGCTTGAAATAAATGGCAAAAAGGATGAATTCTCTTTTTTAGAGTTTCAAATATTAACTGCCACAATCAATGATGACCAAAGAAGAAAGATGTCGAAAGATAAATACAATTCACGTTTCCAATTAGTTATGGAAATGTACCTCCTAAGGTATCCCTATGAAGAAAGCAGTGCGTAGGCAGTATTGAGGCGCCAAACTACATCTGAAGATGGTTAACTATGGACTTCTGATTTCAACGAAGTATTTGATATTCATAATAGTTTTTTTTAATTTAAAAGACTGCATTATGGGGATACCTTACGAATTAGTTAATATAAGTAAGCCCCCCCAGAATACATTTTAAAAGCATCAATGATTTTTTATTTTAGAAATAAAACAAGCCGTTCTATCTCCCATCAACAGGATTCTTTTTCCAACTCCGTAAGATATCCAGACACCGGCAACGCCTGCCATGATGGCTGAAAGTGGGCCGGGCAGAAATGGAACCGTATATTCCATGAATATGGGCGAAAACACCTGAGTTCCAGCCTGAATTGCAGATGTTATCCCAAGAGCATGGGCAGCGGTTTCAAGCCCGTCCGGGAGGCTTGATGCAAGGGGCGAAACAAGACCTGCTGTAACTGCAAGACCCAGAAGGCAAAGATCTGATTTAATAGATTCTGCAAGACGCAAAACACAAATCGTTATAATTCCTTCAAACACGGCTATGACAAGATGAATGCCCATCATGGAAGAAAAGCTGGCCGGATTGCTTTACTCAATAAAGCTCTTGTTAATCCTCCGAGTCCTGCTCCCACAAGTCCCATGGCAACCAAGAACAAAGACTCCGTCGTCTCTAATACCGCATTTCCCTTGGAGGCTAATTAGTTTGAAATAGAATGAATATTTAGTATAAGCTTATGATCAAATAAAGATGGACTCGCAAAAAGTCCGATTACTGTCATTCCGGCGAAAACCGGAATCCAGAACTAATCGAAAATACTGGATACCGGATCAAGTCCGGCATGACGCCGACGCCTTTTTTTGACTTTTTGCGGCCTTGTCAAATAAAGGGAGGCCATGAAATCGTTATTCTCCGGAAAGTCCTGTAAATAAGATCACACAATAAATTTAAAGTTTTTGCGGAGCTTTTTCCAAAAAGCGACCCCTCCGCACATAATTTCAGATTTTTGATCCAGAAATTTTGAAATATTGGTCTGTGACCATAATCAAAAAAACTGATATCGGATTACGAGCAAAAGACGCTCCAATCCGATATAGGAATTGGTCTACGAATTGGCCTTTTTTGATGGCAATTTGACCATTCAAGACAGCTTCTTTTCATTAAAACACTTATAAGCCAGGTGAATATGAATAAAAACCATAGAACGAGCCGGTTGCAAAGAGCCTTGATAATTTCAGCATCAATTGCCCTTGCGCTTTTTCTTTGCCACACTCCCTGGCTCAAAACTGCTGAGATGCTGATTTCTGATACTCTTTATCTTCTGCGCGGTGAAAAAGCCCAGCCCGATGAAATTGTGATTGTAGCTATAGACGAGCCTTCTTTTGCTGTTCTTGGCATGCCATGGCCCTGGCCGAGAAAGATCCACGCAAATCTTATTGAAACATTATTCAAAGAGGAAGCTTCTGCCGTTGTCGTTGATGTAATATTCGGAGAGCCTTCTAATCAGGAAGACGACTTAGCCCTTAAAAAAGCTGTCACTGACCACCCCTATACAGTCCTTGCTTCAAATATTCAGATAATAAAAGACAAAGGATATTCACAGCAGATTATAACAGAGCCAAGTGATGCTGTTTCAAATGAGGAAACAAGGAAAGGCCTTGCCAATCTACCGGTTGATAATGACGGTTTCATAAGAAGGCTTTCTCTCGGTGAATCTGGAATCAAATCAATAGCAATGGAAGCAGCTGTTGCATTCTGCGACAAAAAAGACTGCAAAACAGACATAAATAGTAATCTCGAAAATATGTCTCAAAATTCCGAGATCAATTTCTCAGGCCCGAATGGGAGCATCAAGACAGTTTCATATTATCAAGCGCTTGAACCAGAAAAAAATCTTCCTAAAGGCTTTTTCAAAAACAAGCTTGTGTTTGTAGGGCTTGTTACCGGAGTAAACACGGAAGGAAGAGACAAGGGCCATGATTCCTATCCCACGCCCTTCACAAGATGGAAGGGAGGGTATATGTCCGGTGTTGAAATTCATGCCCATGCCGCAGAAAACATTATTAACGGTACTTGGCTAAGAGAAATTTCAACCATATCTGTATCTGCTTTGGGGATAATTGCAGGAACGGTTTCAGGGCTGTGCTTTCTTCTATTAAGTCCCCTGCCCTCTTTTGCAATTCTCTCAACCGGAGTCTTTTCAGCCATTGCAGCCGGGTTCATGCTTTTTGTTCATAAAAACACAAGGCTGCCCTTAACCTTTATTATCCTGTCCCAGATCTTCAGCTATATTTCCGCCACATTCATTAATTACTGGCATATTAGAAAAGAAAAGCAGTTCATAACCTTAGCATTTTCATCCTATCTTTCACCTGATTTGGTTCAAATACTTCTTAAGAACCCCGAAAGCCTGAAGCCTGGAGGCGACTCAGTTGAAGCCACTGTGATGTTTCTTGATTTTGCTGATTTCACATCTCTTTCTGAAAGGACTCCTCCTGATGAGCTTATAAAACTTTTAAACAGCTACCTTGAAGTATTCACGGACATAATATTCAAACATGGCGGAATGGTGGACAAATTCATTGGTGACGCTGTAATGGCTGTCTGGGGTGTTCCTGTAAAGAGTGACAATCATGCTCAAAAAGCCTGTCATGCAGCTCTTGAGATAAAAGACGCTGTTGAAAGAATGAGTTCGGTTAAAGAAGGCGCTAAAATATCTGTAAGAATTGGAATAAACACAGCTTTTATGACCGCAGGCAACGTAGGCGGAGTTAAACACTTCAATTATACTGTCATAGGTGATGCTGTTAACACGGCGTCAAGGCTTGAGGGGGTCAACAAGATTTATGGAACAACTATTATGGCTGGTCAGAGCACTATTGAAAAAGCAGGTTCAGGTTTAAGGAGCAGATTCATTGATTTTGTCCGTGTAAAAGGAAAGGAAAAACCCCTCGCCATTTATGAACTGTGTAACCAGGACAAAAAAATGACTGATAATGAAATTTCAGCTGAAAGACTTTTTGATGAAGCTTTAAAGCTTTATTCCTCAAAAAAATGGTCAGAGGCCAAAACTGTTTTCATGAAAGCTTATGAAGAGAATCCCTCTGACAGAGTTTATGCAGTATACTCAAAAAGATGTGATGAATTCATCAAAAATCCTCCGCCCGAAGACTGGGATGGTTCCATCGCGCTCGGGAAATAGTTTTTTATCCAACCAGCTCAGATACTGCTGAAAGAAATGTCTTTCTGTCCACAGGCTTTCTGAAAACCCTGGCAGCTCCCATATATTCGGCGATTGGGAGGAAATCCATTGTTCCTCCCCTCATGCCTCCTGAAACTGCAATAATTTTCATATCCGGATAAATTCTTTTAATTTCCTTAATGGTTTCTATGCCTTCCTGCTCAGGCATGATCAGATCGGTAACCACCAAATCAAGGGCACTGCCTAAAATGACCCTCATGGCAATTTTACCGTTTTCAGCTTCAAGGACATTGTATCCAGCGCCCCTGAGTGTCTCACTTAGCATATTTCTGAACATGTCATCATCATCAACCACAAGTATTGTCTTCATCAAACAGTTTCCTTATGTTCAACAAAATTTCTGATGGAAGCAAATAGATCATTAAAGGCTATGGGCTTTCTTATCATCTGAAATTGTCCCTGGATAGTATGAATTTCGTTTTGTAATACAGAATCCCGCCCGAGCATTAAGATAAATGGAATATCAGGAGAAGACTCACGAGCCTTAATAACAAAATCCATGCCACTTAAACCGGATAAATTAAAATCACTTATTACGATATCAAAATCACCAGGTCTTGATTTCAAATAATCAAGTGCTGCTGAAGGATCAAGAAAAGCTGAAACTTCAAGCCCCCTTGATGTCAGGCGTTCATTAATCATACCAAGAAGAGACTTTTCGTCATCCACAAGCAGAACCCTTGGAGTCCGGCCATTTACTTTGATCTTATCTTCATTATTTATTATTGCTGTTTCTTCCTTATCGCCTGCTTCCGGAAGATATACACAGATGGCAGTACCTTTGCCAAGTTCGCTTTCCACAAAAACATATCCATCGCATGCTATGACTATTCCGTGAACGACTGAAAGTCCGAGACCTGTACCTTCTCCAGGTCTTTTCGTAGTGAAGAAAGGATCAAACACCCTGTCAATATTATCCCTCGGTATCCCGCACCCGTTATCCCTGACACAGATTCTGACATAATCACCTTCAGGATCATTTATATTCTTTTCTCCAAATGCCGACCGAGACATCTCAATTTTCAATATTCCACCATTTTCACCCATGGCATGTCTTGAATTGGCGCAAAGATTCATTATAATCTGATGCACATGAACAGGATCGACAAGAACCCTGCCGCAGTTGCTGTCTATACTGCTTTCAAGTGAAATATTTGAAGGTATTGAAGGCCTTAGAAGCTTTATAGTTTCTTTTACCACAACTGCTATATCAAGTGGCTTTCTGACACTGTCACTTTTTCGGCTGAAGGTAAGAATCTGATCCACAAGATCGGCCGCCCTGGCACTTGCCTTGATTACCTGGGTCAGATACTCATTGGCCGAAGATCCGGGCATTCTTAGCTCAACAATCTCAAGAGCCATTTCAGCAAAACCCTGCAAAGCACCTAAAATGTTATTGAAATCATGGGCAACTCCGCCGGCCAGCAAACCGAGGCTCTCCATTTTCTGGGCAGCCTGAATTCTTTTTTCCAGCGAAATCCGCTCTTCTTCAGCAATTTTTCTGTCTGTAATATCCTGAACATGGATAAGAAATTCGGCTTCTGTTCCCGAACCTTCCACGCCGATACTGCTCACAAATATATCCAGGAAGGATTTTTTTGATCGATTAGTTTTGTAAAGCCCGTACTTTTTGACAAGATCAAAATCATAAGCCACTTCAAAACCAGATATGCTGCCGTTTCTTATGGAATCAAGCATTGCCTGAAGAAGATTAGGGTCATTATAGGCACTAAGTCCGACAATCTCTTTTGGATCGCTTACCCCAAGGATATCAAGACATGCCCTGTTCACCTGGATAAGGATTCCATTGAAATCGTACAGTTGTATCCCGATAGGAGATTCCTCAAAAATTCTTCTGAATCTGGCCTCGCTTTCCTTTAAAGCCTTCTCGTTTTGCTTGCGTTCTGAAATATCCATGATGGTTCCGGCTATTCGCAAGGGCAGACCATCCTGGGTTCTTTCCATGACCCTCCCCCTGTTAAGAACCCATACCCAATGGCCAGCACTGTGTTTCAGTCTGTGTTCTTCTTCAAAAAAATCTATGACGCCATTTAAATTAGCTGCAAGCACTTCCTGGAGATGATCTTTCTCGTCAGGGTGAACAAGATGGTGCCACCTGTTAAGCTTAACCTCGAGGAGATCTCCTTCATAGCCAATTAGCTGACTGAAACGATCATTGGAAATAATGTCGCCCGTGGTGAGATCCCACTCCCATGTAGCAAGTCCGGCGCCTTCGATCGCCAGATTCATATATTCTTCTGTTGTTGCAATACGTTTCTGGGCTTCATCATAATGTCTGTAAAAAAGCGAATAGAAAAAAAGAATAAATGAGATCAGAACTGTGAAAAGCATGGGGGCGATGGCATGTTCAACGACCTTAGAGGACCAGTCCCTGCTGTCTACGTCTATACAGAATAATCCGGCAAGTTCAGTCGTTTCCCTGTTGTAGATTGGAACAATTGCGCTTATCCATTTGCCCCATTTATCCGTATATGGTTCGGAAAGAATCTCTTTTCCAGTCTCAAATGCCATTCTGTGGGCCTTGTTTGAATCAGGATAAATCTCTCCGGGTTTTGAATGGAACTCAGAGCCCTGTACTTCAGAATCAACCAAAAATACAATCTGGTTATCTCTTTTACCAAGCAGGTACAGAATGCCAAATTGAGGCATCACCTGCCTGACAAGCCATAATTGTTCTTTTAGCCGGTGATAGTCAGTCGAAAAGAGATCTTCTTCTGTTCCCTTAAGCGCGGAAATTCTTGCAGGATTTACAGATCCCGCCACAATCATTGCTCTGGAAAGAAATTCTTTTTTAAGCTCTGCTTCAGCCCGATTAGCGGTCCACCAGGATAAAAAACTACCACCGGCTATTACGACAAGAACCAGAACCCACATCAATTGGTGAGGTCTTATTCCGGATAACCATCCGAGTATTTTTTTTATCCTTATTATCAAATTTCAAGCTTTCTATTTTTTAAACGATTACAAAAAAATGACGGGTATAAACAAGGTTGATGGTCTCGCAAAAAGTCAAAAAAGAGCTTAGGCATCGAGAAAACGAAAAGCTTCATAGATCAAGAACAAAACTATTTTTGCGGAATTTATAGATAAAGCAATACTCAATTAATCTTAACAGTCCCAATCAGATTAAAATATTGCAGGGATCAAATCAACAGTAATCAAGGAACGCCACTTGAAAAACATCGATATTTTCAGACTGGCTATCTGCCTATTCCATTACTTTCCTTGGCAGGAACAATTACGTGTCCAGGGCCAGTTATTCCGAGCTTCGACTTGACCCGACCTTTTTTTTCGCTAAGCACAGGTTCAATCTGATAATCCGTATTGTCATGATGGTTGTGGTTATGGTGGTGGCTATTATGGTATTCATCGCCATCATGATCAGATCCGTCTTGGGAGTTGCGCCTTCTTTTTTTTTCAGCGTCCACTGGTTCAAAAGGTGTGGTTCCTGGAACAAGAACCCTTCCGTCCGGATATACATATATCTTGTCCATCTTATCTTTGTCTGAAATCTCCTCCGTAATTCCGGGCTTCATTTTTTCGGCATCAGTTTCATCACCTGTTTTATTATCCTCGGTTACTATTCTTTCGGGTTCAGGAGGAGGATAAACAATATCGTTGATATCAGAGGCAAAAACCCTTGAAGCCGTTAAAAATGACATTATTAGATACGCTGAAAAAAATTTTAAGGTTTTCATAAGCCAATCCTCATTTATTGTATGTATCTGGAATCTTTCATGCCTGCATATTTTGACAAAGTCGCAAAAAGTCCGATTCCCGTCATTCCGGCGCAGGCCGGAATCCAGAAGTATCTGTAAATACAAAGATGCCTGATCAAGTCCGTCATGACGACACTGCCCGTTTTTGACTTTTCACGAGACCATCATATTTAAGACTCAAATATTTTCCCTGCGTGTTCTGTAAAGTCTGAGACTGTTACTGACCACAGATATACTGCTGAAAGCCATGGCAAAAGCAGCCAGCATCGGATGAAGCTGCCTGAGCATCAGAGGCATTGATTCAAGGCTGTAAAGTGCTCCGGCTGCAACCGGAATGAGAATAATATTATAAAAAAAAGCCCAGAAAAGATTCTGATAAATTACAGACATTGTTTTTCTGGCAAGCCTGACACCAAGTGCTATTGTGCATAGGGATGAGCCTGTTATTATTACATCGGCTGTCTCTATGGCCACATCTGTCCCTGACCCCATGGCAAGTCCGGCATCTGCCATTGCAAGAGCCGGCGCATCATTGATTCCGTCTCCTGCCATTATAATTTTTTTTCCTTCATTCTTAAGATTTTTAACAACTTCTGCCTTGCCCTCGGGCGTTACGCCTGCATATATCTGAGCGATCCCGATCTTTGAAGCCACTGCTTCTGCCGCAGGGAGAGAATCCCCGGTCAGCATCACAACATTAAGACCAATGTTCTTTAAATCATCAACAGCTATTGCCGCATCATGCCTCAGTGTATCAGAAATAGCGATCAATCCTGTAATCTTTTCATTTACCGCAACCGCAACAACTGATTCCCCTCTACCATAACATAATTCTGATTCCTCTTTTATTCCAGATAGCTCCATACCCTTTTCCAGAAACCACTCGATCTTGCCTGCCATTATGATGCTTCCATTTACAGTCCCTGAAACCCCGAAGCCGCTATGCGAAAGGAAGTCTTTTGTTTCATAAATAATAAGCCCTTCTGCTTCGGCCTTTTTTACAATTGCCTCTGCGAGAGGATGGCCCGAGTTTTTTTCAACAGACGCCGCCATTTCAATAAGCTCTTTTTCATCTGTGTTCATGGAAAAGATCCTTGAGACTTGTGGTTTCCCAGATGTTATGGTTCCTGTCTTGTCGAGAACCACAGTATCGCAGGCAGCAACTTTTTCAAGAGCTGAACCGTTTCTGAACAGTATGCCGCATTCGGCGCCTTTACCAGTACCTGCCATTACGGCAGTCGGCGTTGCAAGTCCGAGAGCGCAAGGGCATGCAATCACAAGAACAGCCACAAGCCTCATCATTGAGAAGGTAAAATCACCGGTTACTGCAAACCATGTAAAAAAGGTGGCGGATGCAATGATGATTACAGCAGGGACAAATATACCGGCCACCTTGTCTGCAATGGCCTGCACAGGGGCTTTGGAGCCCTGGGCTTCTTGAACCATTCTGATTATCGACGCAAGAGCAGTATCTTTTCCAACCTTCTCGGCAACAATTCTTAAGACTCCGTCACAGTTGATTGTTCCGCCAGTGACCTTATCCCCCTTTTTCTTATCAACAGGCAGAGGCTCTCCTGTAAGCATGGACTCGTCTACACCGGAAGCCCCATCCGATACGAGTCCGTCAACAGGAATTGAAGCGCCAGGTTTTATTATAAGCGTGTCCCCTGCCCTTACATCCTTAAGAAGAATTTCACGCTCTATACCATTTTCGATTAATAGTGCCGTCTTTGGTGTAAGATTCATAAGTTTTCTTATGGCCTCACCAGTCTTGCCCTTTGTTCCTGCTTCGAGCATTTTTCCGAGTCTTATCAATGTGATTATTATGGCAGATGTTTCAAAATACACATGATCTGAAATCGCCGGAAAAATAAGGACTGCGACTGAAAAAAAATAGGCGGTTGAAGATCCGAGAGCCACAAGAACATCCATATTGGCCGATCCGCTCCTTAAACTCCTGTAACCTGCCCTATAGAAATCTATGCCTGTGTAAAACTGAACAGGAGTGGCAAGAATGAAATAAAACCATTTTAAATAAACAGCCAAACCACCGTGAACAGTCATCCCCAAAAGGCCAAAATCGCTGGCCATGCTTATCAAAAAAAGAGGCAGGGTGAATATTGCTCCGACAATGAATTTCTTCTTCTGGTCTTTTGCTTCCTTTTCCCTGGCCGCTTTTTCAGGGTCTGCCCCGTCATCATCATCAGTTTCTGTTTTCTCTATGGGAAAAATCCTGAATCCGGCTTTTTGGACAGCCTTTTCAATATCCTCAAAGCATGAGGAATAGGCAAGATGCTCAACGGTCAGTCTTTCAGTTGCAAAATTCACACTCGCCCTGAGTACGCCCTCTGTTTTTCTGCTAAGAATTCTTTCAATATTTAAAGCACAGTTCGCACAAGTCATACCAGAAACACCAAATACTGATTCCAGGACAGGCACCGAGAAACCTGCTTTTTTTATAGCTTCAATAAGATCCGGTAATGCCACCTTCACATCATCATATTCAACAAGAACCCTTTCAGCAGCGAAGTTGACATTACACGAAACAACACCTTCCATTTTTCTGATAACCCGCTCAATATTTGCAGCGCAATTGGCGCATGTCATTCCTATAACAGGCAAATCACTTTTTTTTGAGGCCATAGTGTTTATATTCCCTATTTATCTGATATTCTGCAAATGCTGTCTTATCCTAAATGATATCTTGTCCATAAGAATCTAATCACGGAATAAAGACAGATAATATTTCAGGATATTACAATAATAAGACTTTTTTTTAATATTCTGAAAAAAATTTGGGTTTATTTTGATGGAATCGCAAAAAGTCTAAAAATGGCTTAAGCGTCATGCCGGACTTGATCATACATCTTTGTAATTTCAGTTACTTCTGGATTCCGGCCTGAGCTGGAATGACAGTAATCGGATTTTTTGCGACCTTGTCAATATTGAAATTATTCCATATTTCACAAAAGGCACACTTATGAATAACAGTCAAAATACAAAAAACTATTTTCTCACTTCTCCTTGGCTTGTAATTGGAGGAGCTGTTATTCTGCTGGTCATTGTCATAATTTTTTCCATAGACAGCGCTTACAGGGAAAAAACCCACATGACGATTGCCTTGACCCAGAAGGGTGAGTCCCTGATTACTGCCTTTGAGGCAGGGGCAAGGACTGGAATGATGCGCATGCACTGGGGAGCTGGTCATCTGCAAAGGCTTATTGAGGAAACAGGCAAAGGTCCTGATATTAAGCAAATAGTTATTGCGGATTCCACAGGTAAAATAATAAGCCACAGCAATCCGGAACTTATAGGCGGAAAATTCGATTCTGAAATCCTGGAAAAAACCCGTGAATCCGATAAAAAGCCCTTATACAGAATTGTCACAGACGGCAAAGGTAGCAAAATATTTGAGCTGTTTGATGTTTTCAAGCCAATGAAGCCAGAAGGCCACCAGATGAGAATGAGAAAGGGCATCGGAGCTAACCCGGAGCCAGGATTTGGACCCGGCAAATGCGATGAAACCCTTTGCATGTGGGATCAGGGTGAACAGCAGATTTATTATAAACCGCCTCTGTTCATTTCAGTTGGCCTTGACATGACCCATTTCGAGAGTGCTGGTCAGAACAAAATTAAAAATGCGCTTATCATGGCAGGAATTATCCTTATCCTTGGCCTGAGCGGCTTCATATCGCTTTTCTGGCTACAGAACTACAGACAGACAAGACAAAGGCTTGAGGATACGAGCGCATTTGCAGACAAAGTAATATCATGCCTGCCTGTAGGAATTATTGCCACTGATTCTGATGATAAAATCGTCGTTTTTAATGAAAGCATGGAAAAAATCTGCGGCATTGCTTTTCAAAATGTTCTTGGACAAAGCCTTGAAAAGATAATCGGCAGTAATGCCATGAATAAAATCACCTCACTTAAAGAAGAGAAAGACTCACCTGAAAGGGAAATACAGCTTTCATTTGATAATGGGAAATCATTTTATGCAGGAATCACCGCAGCAGGAATCAATGAGAATGACTCCATAACGCATTCAGGCCTTATAATAATTTTAAGAGATCTTACCCAGATCAAGGAACTTGAAAACAATCTGATAAGACATGAAAAAATGGCCGCAATAGGAAATCTATCCGCAGGTGTGGCCCATGAAATAAGAAATCCCTTAAGTTCCATCAAAGGACTTGCGACCTATTTCAGGGATCTTTTTCCTGAAGGGTCTGACAGCAGGGACACTGCCAGCGTTATGATAAAAGAGGTTGACAGAATCAACAGGGTCATAAAGGATCTTCTAGAATTTTCAAAACCTTCTGAAATCTCAAGATCTGAAGTCATACTTTCAGAGGCCGTGGATCATGTTTTCAGACTCATCAGCGCAGACGCAAGAAACCAGAATGTTTCAACTGTTTCAAATATCCCAGATAATCTGAAATGCCTTATAGACAGGGACAGGCTTTCCCAAGTCCTGTTAAATCTCTGCAGAAACTCCTTGGAAGCAATGGGAAACATCGGAACAATAAATATAGAAGCAAAAAAAACAGGTAGGTCAGATCTTTTCATTAAAGTCTCTGACACAGGTAAAGGCATAGATTCTGAAGATTTAAGCAAGGTTTTCAATCCATACTTTACAACAAAAAACGACGGCACAGGCTTAGGATTGGCTGTGGCTCAAAAAATCATCGAGGCACATTCCGGCAGTATTAGAATTAAAACAGAAAAAACAGGTACTTCATTGATTATCGAACTACCCAAAGCAATAATATGAGGCTTATCAAATGGCAGATGCCGTAAAACCACTTATACTCGTTGCAGATGATGATGAATCCCACAGGCTCACCATAAACAAGCTGGCAGCTACATGGGGATATGAGGTTCATACTGCAAAAAATGGAGAAGAAGCTTCAGAAAAATCAAGAAAGAACTCGTACAGTGTCATCTTAATGGATATACGAATGGCCGTAATGGACGGGATAACGGCTTTACACAAAATAAAATCCCACGATCCGTCCATACCGATTATCATAATGACTGCATATTCTTCTGTCGCATCTGCTGTAGAGGCCCTCAAATCAGGGGCATATGATTATCTCACAAAGCCGCTTGATTTTGACGAGCTTAAAATTACTCTTGAAAGAGCATCTGATCACGCAAGACTTAAAGCTGAAAATCTGGCTTTAAAAAGTCAGATCAGAACACAAGCAGGCTCAAGGCAAATCATCGGCAACAGTGTGGCCATGAGAAATCTGAAAGCGACACTTTCAATGGTCGCCCCATCAGAGGCAACTGTTCTTATCACAGGCGAAAGCGGAACCGGAAAGGAGATGGTAGCAAGACTGATTCATTTAAACAGCCTGAGGCATGACAGGCCATTCATAGCTGTTAACTGTGCCTCAATTAATGAAAATCTCCTTGAATCAGAGTTATTCGGCCATGAAAAAGGCGCTTTCACTGGAGCAATTTCGAAAAGAAACGGAATCTTCATGCAGGCAGACAAAGGGACTATTTTTTTAGATGAGATAGCCGAAATGACTCCGCATATGCAGGCGAAACTTTTAAGGGTAATCCAGGAAAGAGAAGTTCAGAGGGTCGGAGGCGAAGAATATATTAAAATTGATGTCAGGATAATAGCCGCAACCCACCAAGATCTTGTTAAAAGGGTAAAGGAAAATACTTTCAGGGAAGATCTTTTCTACAGGCTTAATGTGGTGAACATGAGAGTTCCGTCGTTAAGGGAAAAAACAGAAGATATTCCTTCGCTATGTCAGTATTTTATCGCAAGGCTTTCAGAAAAAAACCGCAAAAATATTATCGGGATTTCCCCGGATGCAATTAAAGCCCTTATATCCTATGATTGGCCCGGAAATGTCAGGGAACTTGAAAACATGCTCGAAAGGGCAGTAATACTCTCAATAGGTGAGTATGTAACTGAAAGTGAACTTCCGCCAAGTATTTCAAAAAAAAATGATGAAAATATTTTAGATAAATGCCTTTCCCTTGAAGACATAGAGAAAAAAGCTATAATGGTTGCCCTGGATGCGGCAGGATGGAACAAGAGTGAAGCAGCCAGGCAGTTAGGCATAAACAGAAAAACTCTTCATAAAAAACTTAAATCATATGGAATCGACTGAGATTCGAGCATTATCCAGCAATGCCTCCAGCTTGGTGGGGCTTTATGCCCCATATTTAAAAAATCAAAAAAGCTGACATGGGGCTTTATTACCCATTTAATAATACAATGAGTTTACTAAAATATGTTTAATGTCTAAAATCAGTATATTATAACCATGGCACAATAAATGCTATAATATCCACAACTGATACGTTCAACTTAAAATCAATGATTCAAAATATGAAAAAAGGAGCTCAACATGAAAAAAAATATCAAAATGATTGCAATGCTATTTGCCATGATTTCAGTGACAATGCTTTCTGCTGGTTCGGTCATGGCAGGTAAAGGCATGGGACATGGGAACATGGGCCAAGGCTGCCAGCAGGGTATGGGAAATGCTAATTGCCCTGGTTTCAATAATGTTAATCTCACAGCCGAACAAAAAGCAGGCCTTGAAGCTGAAAAAACGAGATTCTGGAATGAAACCAGCGAAATAAGAACCCAGATAGACCAGAAGGAAGCTGAAATGCAGGCAGAACTACAAAAGCCAGAAATAAACAGAGAAACTCTTCAAAGTATCCAGGCACAAATATCGAACCTCGAAGCTGATTTCAACAAGCTCAAGATAGACCATCTCATAAAGGTCCGTGAAATTTCTCCTGAATTGGCAAAACAGTGTGCCAATTTCGGAAAATGTGGCCGCATTGGCATGGCCGGATGCATGGGCAAGGGAGCCGGAATGGGCAGAGGGCCAATGGTTAACTGCCCTGCAGCTACTCAAACCCAGAATACTCCACAAAACTAATCTAATTAAGTGGGGCTTATTGCTATAAAAGCCCCACTTAACCAGCTCTCGAGAGAACTATATTTTAATAAGAACTGCAAATTCCATTTCAAAAAAAGAGAAAGATTCATAATGCTCAAAACATTATGAACATGGCTTCAGGCGGGTCGCTTAAAAAAAAGCTCCACAATAACTTTCATCATCTGAATATCCCAATAGCCCCAAATACATGTACAGCCTGGTTAAAATCACGAATTTTTCATAAAGGTCTATTAAAAATGATGGCCTCGCAAAAAGCCAAATAAAATCGCCGGCGTCATGCCTGACTTGACACGGCATCCGGTATGTTCAGATACTTATGGATTCAGCCCTAAGCCGGAATGACGGTAATCTGACTTTTTGCGGCCTTGTCAAAATATTTCAAATGGGTTTCCCATAAATCAGATCGGCAATACCAAAAATATTCTTTGAGTCAGATAAGAAACAAGTTGTGAGTTGGAAGTAAATAAGGATTGGTAGATATGCTGGAATAAAAAAAGGCGTCTCTTTTTACAAAGAGACGCCTTGGAATTTCTTTAGATAGAAATTATATCAGAGTAACATTTACTGCTGAAGGACCTTTCTGGCCCTGCTCAATGTCAAACTTTACTCTGTCGCCTTCGTTAAGGCTCTTGTAACCTGAAGCATTGATTCCTGAATGATGAACGAATACATCAACGCCATTTTCCTGCTCAATAAAACCATAACCCTTAGTATTATTAAATCACTTTACTCTTCCGTTTGCCATGGTGACACCTTTCTTTTAAATTTTTAATTTTTTGGTTCCAAAACAAAAGGTGCCACTGTGTATGGATCTTTTCTTTGGAGCGAATCTTTTTGACCGACCAAAACCACTTCTCAGTCGATTTCTATACTTAATACTTTTTTTAATAAAAAACAACTATTATTTTTTATAAAATCATTTTTTTATTGCACTTTATATAAACAAAAATCCTGATGCCAATTACCCTTTATTCTGCTTCTATCAATCCATCCAATTTGCCTATTCCTTCCCTTATTACTTCTATACCAGAGTCGGACATAGCGATTACTGTTGATGGACCGCCAGAAACATTACCACCATCTATCACAATATCTATTCTATTCTTAAAAAAAGAATCTATGGCAAATGGTGAATCAAGATATTCTCCTGAAGGAGTAGATGCTGTTGTGGAAATAATCGGATTCCCAAGAGCTGCAACAATGGCATTGCAGATGGTGTGATCAGGAACTCTTATACCAGCTTCCTTTCTTTTATTTAGCATCATCTTGGGAACGAGTCTCGTTCCTTCGAGAATAAATGTATAAGGACCCGGAACAAGGCGCTTTATAATTCTGTATGACTGATTGGAAACCTTGGCATATTCGCTTATATTTTTCAAATCAGCGCAAAGAAAACTGAACGGCTGCTTCTTATCTCTTTGCTTTAGTTGATAGATCTTTTCAATGGCTTTCTTATTCATAATGTCGCAACCAATTGCATAATAAGTGTCTGTAGGGAAAGCGATAACGCCTCCGCTCCTCAAGACCTCCACAACTCTTGATATCTTTCTTGCCTGGGGATTCATATTGTTAATTTCTTCGATCATAATAAAATAAAATCCCTAAATAAGGTCACTTGAAACAAATGCATATGCACTATGGTTATGTATGGACTCAAAATTTTCCGCACTAACAGAGAACCAGGTTATGTTTTTTTCATCAAGAAGCTCTGTAGCGATATCCCTGACGACGTCCTCAACAAATTTTGGGTTTGCATAAGCTTTTTCTGTCACATATTTTTCATCAGTCCTTTTGAGAACAGAATAAACCTCACATGATGAAGAATTTTCAACGATTGAAATCAAATCTTCTATCCAGAAAAACTTCTTTGACCTTACTTTAAGACAGACAAGCCCTCTCTGATTATGGGCCCCGAAATCACTTATTTCTTTGGAACAAGGACATACTGACGAAACAGGGACCTCGACTTCGGACACAAGATCAAGCTTCCCGCTGGAGTCACTTGAGCCGATGAATTTGCATGTATAGTCCATAAATCCTGATACTGAACTAACCGGCGCTTTTTTTTCAATAAAATATGGAAATTTTATTTCAATATGGGAAGACTTTGCACCAAGTTGGCCTTTAAGCTCATCAAGAATTTTAGTAACGGTTTTCAAAGACATATCATTTTTAAAAATCTGAAGAATCTCTAGGAAACGGCTCATATGCGTTCCCTTACATTCCTGGGGAAGATCCACATACATATTTATATCAGCAACAGTGTGCTGGGTTCCGTTTGCCCTGTCAAGAACCGTAACCGGGTATCTGAGATTCTTTATCCCAACCTTATTAATTGGAATATTCCTGTAATCCCTTTCGTTTTGAACATCCTTCATCATTCAACTACTAATCTTTAATTGTAAAAATTTACAGTCTGATATTTTATAAGATCAGGTGTATTTGGGCAGGTATTCAGTTTTGACTCGGCTAAGAGACCTGAAAACATTTGGCTTTATCTGAGGGCCATGACCATACAAAGTTTCAAGAAACCCTTTCAGCTCACTTCTTTTGCTGTTACTGGCCGAAGGGCATGGATTAATAAACGCCGGTATCCCAATTTCTTTCCTGAAAGCTTCTGTCATTTCTTCATCAACAAATGCAAGGGGTCTTATTATTGAAAACTGTTCCTTGAACATTTTCTGTACCGGCACCATGGTGCTTAGTTCGCCCTTGTAGCACATATTTATGAACAGGGTCTCAACAATATCATCCCTGGTGTGACCAAGAGCTAACTTATAACTGCCCCATTCGTCAGCAAGCTCAAAAAGGCGCTTCCTCCTCAATCTGGAGCAAAGAAAACATGGGTTCTCCCGGTTTTCAGTGCTGTGGGCGATAATTCCAAAATCGGCTTTTTCACAGTAAAGATCGATCTCCTTACTCTTCAGATATTCCGAGAGCTCATCGCTGAACGAAGGACTAAATCCTGGATCTATGTATACCGGGAAAATCTCAAACCTGACAGGCGCTACGCTCTGAAAAAACTTAAGAAAATGAATCATTGCCAGACTGTCCTTCCCACCGGAAATAGCAGTTACAATCTTATCACCGTCTTTTATCATTTCATATTTAGCTATGGCATCGCCTGCCAAATGTGCAATTTTTTTTGTGAGCTTAGTTTGCCTGAAGACCAAAATACTATTTTCTAACTGTTCTCATTTTTTGTAACCAATTCAGCGACTTTACCAGCAGCTATTTCCCGTAGCGACATGACGACATCTTCATTTTTTGCGGTCTTAAGGAGGTATTCAGAACCATCTCTTATCTGGCGCACCCTCTGGGCAGCCATATGCACAAGTTTAAAGCGGTTAGGTACCTTTCTAAGACAATCTTCTATAGTAACGCGAGCCATTATTTACAGTTCTCCATATTAATCACAGAATTTCAATGAGTTCGTACTGTCTCTTTCCACCAGGCGCTTCTAAAGTGACCTCGCTCCCTGGAGTCTTGCCAAGCATTGCGCGACCAAGCGGAGACGTGACGGATATCCGTCCTTCATCTATGTCAGACTCGTCAGGCCCAACAAGCTGATATTTTACGTTCTCACCTGTTTCAAGATTTTCCAGGATGACCATGCATCCAAAAACAACCTTGTCTTTTGAAAGGGTTTCAGGATCTATCACGTCCGCGTTTGCAAGCTTGTACTCAAGTTCTCCAATGCGACCCTCGATGAATGCCTGTCTTTCTTTGGCTGCATCATATTCCGCATTTTCGGAAAGATCGCCATGAGCCCTTGCCACTTCAATGGCTTTAATACTAAGAGGCCTCTCCACAGATTTCAGTCTCTCAAGCTCTGCTTTCAAGCCCAGGTAACCTGTCCTGGTCATTGGTATCCGTTCCACTAAAAACTCCTTAAATCCGGCGCCATATATTTTGCAATTATGGCGTCTTTTTTAATTTCTTTCCAAGCCCACAGAATCACAAATAATCTCTTCCGAGTATTTCTGCAATCTGGACAGCGTTTGTGGCAGCGCCCTTTCTAATGTTATCGGCGCAGACCCACAGATTTATCCCGTTTTCGATTGATTCATCCTTCCTGATTCTCCCAACAAGGGTCAAGTCCTGACCAGCTGCGAGAATAGGCATGGGGTATATTTTTTCCTTAGGGTCGTCCATCAGTTTAACCCCGGGAGCCATGGCAAGTAGTGCTCTTACCTCTTCAGCAGATACCGGAGTAAGGGTTTCGACATTAACGGACTCACTATGGCTGTAAAAAACAGGAACACGCACAGTAGTAGCTGTAACTCCTATTTTATCATTTTCAAAAATTTTTCTCGTCTCGTTAACCATCTTCATTTCTTCCTTTGTATATCCATTTTCAAGGAAGACATCAATCTGGGGAAGGCAGTTAAAGGCTATTCGATGCGGATAAACATTCGTTGAATAATCCACAAAGTTTATCATTGCCCTTGTCTGGTCAAAAAGCTCGTCAATGGCTTTTTTTCCGGTACCTGAAACGGCCTGATATGTTGAAACGACTATGCGTCTGATTCCGAATTTCCTGTAAATCGGATTCAAGGCCACGAGCATCTGAATGGTCGAGCAATTTGGATTGGCTATTATCCCCTTTTTTTTATACCCTGCAATAGCGTGGGGGTTAACCTCAGGAACCACAAGTGGAACATCTGGATCCATGCGCCATGCGCTTGAATTATCTATGACGACACAGCCGCTTGATGCAGCATGGGGAGCATAGGTCTGGCTCGTTCCCCCACCCGCAGAAAAAAGGGCAATATCAACACCTTTAAAAGAGTCTTCCCTCAGTTCCTCAACAGAAACCATATCTCCCATAAAGCTTAACTTTTTGCCAGCAGATCTGCTTGATGCAAGAAGTTTGATATTCTTAACAGGGAAATTACGTGCCTCAAGACACTTTATCATTTCATTTCCAACAGCCCCAGTAGCCCCTGCCACTGCAACATTGAAAGACTTGGCGCTCATCTTCGACTCCTGCCTGAGTAGAATGTGTTTAAAAATAGAAATCCCCTCTCAAAGACAGGAGTATTTAATATACCTGAAACTGAAAGGGGGAATAATTTCTTAATTATGTGTTTCTACTTTATCTTCAGCATTACGTCTAATACTTTTCTTGATCAGGTTAAAAGGTCCCGACAATACGTAAGTGAAGGTAACTAAAAACAAAGCAGACTGAGGATTAACCGCTATAAAGACGAAAATCAATATTGCACTTACAAGTGAATTGAAATTGATTCTTTTAAGCAGTTCAAACTTTTTAAAACTGTTGTATTCTATGGTACTGACCATGAGAAACGAAACAGCAAAAAGCATTACAACAAAAATCTTAGGGCTCAAAGTGAATTTATCCGAAAATTCAAGACAAAAAAGCACGGTTGTAGCATTGATGGCGGCCCCGCCTGGAATAGGAAGCCCGGTAAAATGAGGACTAGGATTTGTGTCTGCTTTTGAATTAAATCTGGCAAGCCTGAGTGCTCCGCAGACAGCATAAAGAAACGCCGCCAGCCACCCGAGCCTGCCGAGCGGCCTCAGAGTCCATAAATAAACAAGAAGCCCGGGTGCAAGACCAAAGGATATTACATCGGCCAAAGAGTCATATTCAATACCAAACTGGCTGGTCGTATTTGTAATTCTTGCTATCTTTCCATCAAGAATGTCAAAAACCATTGCAACAAGAATTGCAATTGCAGCCACCTCGAACTTGGAATCAATGGCAGCTACAATAGCGTAAAAGCCACAGAAAATATTCATCGAAGTAAAAAAATTGGGGAGAATGTATATACCTTTATGACGTTTAGGCATGTTATCCTGCTTCATATTTAATCCCCTAAGCCGTTTTCCCTTCCGGGAAGTTTATAGATTAGCTATGACAGTAAAACCTGCCATGACTTTTTCTCCATTGGATACATTTATTTTTGCATCCTCAGGAAGATATATATCAAGCCTTGAGCCAAAACAGATCATTCCGTATCTGGTTCCGCGACTAACATTATCACCGACCTTGATCCCGCATATTATTCTACGCGCTATGAGACCCGCAATCTGAACAAAGGTGTAGCAGCGGCCATTTTTAAGCTCTACCGTGACCGCGTTCCTTTCATTATCGGTGGATGCCTTGTCCAGACTGGCATTGAAAAATTTTCCGGGGAAATAGTCAATAGCCTTTACCTTGCCATCATAAGGAATCCTGTTTACATGGACATTAAAAACAGACATGAATACACTAATTTTCTGGCAAGGACCTTCAAAATAAGGATTACTTTCCATCGGCCCTGCAAATACCACTTTACCGTCAGCAGGTGAAATGACGCCGCCTTCGACTTCAGGGCATACCCTGTCAGGATCTCTAAAGAAATAACAGATAAAAATTGTAATTCCGAGACTTAAAAGTGCAAACGCCTTTAATCCTGTTATTGCCAGAATTGCGGTAACAAAAGCTGACGCAAAAATAAAAGAATACCCTGGTCGGGCTATTGGAAATGCACTGTGACTTTGCTGTTCAGGCCAGATAAATTTTTTCATTAAGACCACGCTGATTTAGTTAAGTTAAACATATACCAATTATCACAATAAATTACACTTGTCAAACCGACGGATTACGGATCTCAAAATTAATTTCAGCTTCTGATCGCCTGAGATATACAGGCAAAACAGCCGAAGGATCAGAGCCGTCATTATTCAGAGTCTTCCCTGCCGCAAGGAAGGCAATATCCGATGCATTGATAACAGATTCAATATTAAGCGGCACTATTTTTTTATTCAATGCAGCCTCCATACGCCCAATATAAGCCGAAGCACCTGAACCACAGAAGAGATCGCAATCTTCGGCATTTTTCACGGCCTGTTCTGGAGAACAAACCATCTCGTCGGTTTTATCACAGATCACTCCGTCTGAGAAAAGATACTTTGCAGTATAAACCGCACCTCTCCTTGCATCCACAATTGCACATGCAGACTTTGCAGAATCCCTGAACGGCCAGACAAGAGCGTCAAGGGTTGATACTCCGACCACGGGCAGGGAGAGTGCATAGGAGATCCCCTTGGCCACACCAAAACCTATCCTGAGACCGGTAAAACTTCCAGGGCCCCTGCTCACCGCTATCAAATCAAGTTCTGAAATTTCAATACCAGCCAACGACAGAACCCTGTCAATAACAGGCATGACATGCCTGGCATGGGTTTTATTTGTAATAATTGTTTCCTCGGCAAGAACCCTGCCTTTTTCGCACAGGGCTGCCGAAAAGCTTCCTCCTGATGTATCAAAGGCCAGAATCTTCATTATTCGGCCTTCTGATCATCTTCTTTTTTTATATCTGAAGGCCCCGGAGCCTTATTAACCTTTGGCTTTTGAGGCTTTTTTGATTGTTTTTTGGGTTTGATTTCAAATACGTCGCCATCAATGGCCTCTTTAAGCACTTCCTCCATCTGACTGACCGGCAAAAACCTTATGGCCTTATGAACGTTAGGAGGTATCTCTGTTAGGTCCTTTTTATTCTTTTCAGGCACAATTATAGTTTTTATTCCGGCCCGCAAGGCTCCAAGGGATTTTTCCTTTAATCCTCCGACAGGAAGCACGCGGCCTCTTAAAGTTATCTCTCCGCTCATTGCCACATCTTTTTTAATCGGCTTTCCGGTGATGACTGAAATCAGGGCCGCTGCCATGGCCGTTCCTGCAGAAGGCCCGTCTTTGGGTATTGCGCCGGCCGGGATATGAATATGAACATCCTGATTGTCAAGAAAAGTTTCTTTCATGCCGAACCTGCCCAGATTTGCCTTGGCATATGTAAATGCAGCGCGTGCGGACTCCTGCATAACTTCGCCGATCTGGCCGGTTATAATCATCTCCCCCTTGCCTGGCAACAAAGATGCCTCGATATACAAAACCTCTCCGCCTATCTGGGTCCAAGCAAGACCAGTCGAAAGCCCGACCTGGCTCTGCTCCTGTTCCATTTCAGGCTGATATTTAGGTATTCCTAAATATTTGGAAAGATTATTTACATTGACTATGAAATTACCGTCTTTGCCTTCGGCTATCTTTCTCGCAATCTTTCTGCAAATCGAGCCTATTTCACGTTCAAGATTCCTTACTCCGGCCTCGGCTGTATATTCGGAAATGATAAGGGCCATGGCAGAAGAACTGAGTTTAAGATGCTCCTTCTTCAGGCCATTTTCCTTGATCTGCCTCGGCAGAAGGTATTTAAAAGCTATTTTCTCTTTCTCTTCATGGGTGTAACCTGCAATCTCAATAACCTCCATCCTGTCAAGAAGAGCCGAAGGAATGGTATCAGTCATATTCGCAGTCATTATAAACATCACGTTTGACAGATCAAAAGGCAGATTAACGTAATGATCACTGAACTCCGAATTCTGCTCAGGGTCAAGAGCCTCAAGAAGGGCCGAGGAAGGATCCCCCCTGAAATCAGAACCTAATTTGTCTATCTCGTCCATCATGAATACTGGATTATTAACCTCGCATTGTTTAAGACCCTGAAGAATTCTTCCGGGCAAAGCACCAATATAAGTTCTTCTGTGCCCTCTGATCTCGGCCTCATCCCTTACTCCTCCAAGTGAAATCCTGATAAACTTTCTCTTCATGGAGTTTGCTATTGAACGACCGAGCGAAGTCTTTCCAACGCCCGGAGGCCCGACAAAACAAAGTATGGGGCCCTTCATCTTGGGATTCAGCTTTCTGACGCTTAAATACTCAAGGATCCTCTCTTTAACCTTATCGAGCCCAAAATGATCTTTATCAAGTTCTGCCTTGACTTCCTTTATGTCAATGGAATCTTTAGTAGCCTTGCTCCAGGGAAGCTCAACAAGCCAGTCAAGATAAGATCTAACTATGGCTGCCTCGGATGAATCAGGATGCATCTGCTCAAGCCTTCTTAACTGACGCTCGGACTCTTCCTTGGCCGCCGTCGACATTTTGGCCTTTTTTATCTTTTTCTTATACTCTTCAGCTTCAAGAGCCCTCTCGTCAAATTCCCCGAGCTCTTTATTTATGGCTCTAACCTGCTCACGAAGGTAATAGTCACGCTGGGTTTTCGATATCTCATCCCTGACATCAGACTGAATCTTTGCCTGAACAACTGTTAGTTCAAGCTCGCGGCCAAGAAGATCATTGACCTTTTTCAGCCTCTCAAGCTGATCCTTTAATTCCAGCAGTTCCTGGGCTTCTTCAATCTTGAGCTTAAGATTGGACGCCACAAGATCGGCAAGCCTTCCTGGCTCTTCTATGGAATCAAGGATAGTTGTAATCTCGCTACTGACTTCTCCCTTGAGCGTAAGAATCTTCTCGCTGTTCTCCCGGACGTTCCTCATCATTGCCTGGTTCTCAAGGGATAGTTCACCGCAAGGATCATCTTCAAACATCGACAGCTTGACATGAAAGCAAGGCTTTTTCTTTACGTATTCAAGTATATTCCCCTTGGCCACGCCTTGAACAAGGGCCTTTATCCTGCCGTCAGGAAGCTTTATCATCCTCAGTATCTTGCCCACGGTTCCAACAGTATATATTTCCTCTGGCTTTGGGTTCTCCGTGATGGGATCTTTCTGGGTGGCAAGAAATATATGCCGGGAGGAAGACATTGCGTCCTCAACAGCTTTTATCGATTTATCTCTCCCGACGAAAAGCGGCAAAAGCATATCTGTGAATATAACCACATCCCTTACGGGCATTAAAGGCATCTCTTCAGGGATTTCTATATCATCATCATCTTCTTCAATTATGCTAATCAAATCGTCCTTATCAGTCACAGCCATCTTGACTCCTTGCCTGTCCAAAAAACAGACCGGTATATTTTTAAAAATTATTCTTTGGTGAATTATAAAGCACTATTTGAACTGCGCAACATGAATATCTATTTTTTTAGTGACATAAAAGTCCATTACAAGTATTCATAAGAAAATAGCGCGTTAGAGCAGCTTTTATTCAGTAACAAAAAAAAGCAAGCGTCGTACTCAAAATCCTAATGAAACAGCAAAAACCTATAGTTTTCAGTGCGCCGCCAGTTGAATAATTCGAGCTAAACTTTTTTAAAATCTTGAAAATAAGCATTAAGCAAGCATTTGTTCCCTCAAAAAAACCGGCTCGAAACTTCTTTAGCAACTAAAAATTTATGAATTGAATTATCAATGGATTTAATCATTATTTTAATGGCCTTTGCCTTCGGAGCCTGTATAGGCAGCTTTTTAAACGTATGCATATACAGAATACCCCTGAACATTTCCGTCGTAACTCCGCCCTCATCATGCCCAGGATGTAAAGAACCAATCAGATTCTATGATAATATCCCCATAATCAGTTATCTGATCCTGAGAGGCAAATGCCGGAAATGCAGAACATCAATATCTGCCAAATATCCGGCCATTGAGTTTCTGACCGGAATGATGGCTGTAGCAACATGGGTATATTTCGATACGGCCGGTTCTGCAATTGTTTATTTTATTTTTATATCGTCCTTGATTGTAATAACATTCATTGATATAGATTATAGAATAATTCCAAATGCGATTACCCTGCCGGGGATCCCAATCGCAGTGCTTGCCGCATCATTTTTTATACCTGGAATGACACCTTTACAAGCAATCATAGGACTACTTGCCGGAGGTGGGAGTCTTTACTCCGTAGCCCTGATTTACGCACTTCTGACAGGGAAAGAAGGGATGGGAGGCGGGGACATAAAATTGCTTGCAATGATTGGTGCGCTTACAGGAATAAAAGGAGTCGTCCTGACAGTTCTGCTGTCGTCGATCAGTGGAACGATTGCAGGAATAGGGACAATGATTTTTAAAAGGAAAAAGGATCTGAAACTGGCCATACCTTTTGGCCCCTTTCTTTCTATTGGCGCAGTCATACATCTTTTTTTCGGTAATCAGCTTATAAACTGGTATTTCAGTTTTATGCGATGATAGCATCATAATGTGGCTCTTTAAATCCGTCACCAACCTGTTTTGAGGTAAAAAGAATAAATATGATCAAAAAAATACTCATTGTTGATGACTCCCCAATAGCAAGAAAAATGCTGAGATCAAGCATACCCAATAATGATTCCTATGAAATAATGGAAGCTTCGGACGGCCAGAAAGGGGTTGAAACTTTCAAGGTATTTGAGCCTGACCTGACATTCATGGATCTTACCATGCCTGTGCTGAGTGGTTACGAAGCTCTTAAAGAAATCAAAAAGTTCAAACCTTCGGCTGTTGTTGTTGTTCTTACCGCAGATATCCAGCCTAAATCAATATCAAGCGTCATGGAAAGCGGAGCATACACTGTCCTTAAAAAGCCTGCACAGAAGCAGTCCATAGCAGATACACTTGAAAAAGCCTCCAATTATCTAAGCAAACTGGGGGAGAAACAATAATGACAGATCAGCCAATCCTTTCTGACGAGGAAAAAGACATCCTCCAGGAAATCATGAATATTGCTTTTGGCAGCGCGACCGAGGAGCTTGTCCAGGTAATCGACATCTACGTTCATATGAACGTCCCGGAAGTCCAGGTAATGAGGGCCAAAGAACTTCCCGTTTACATCCAGACAAACATAATAAAGGAATCCATCAGCAGCGTTGTGGAACAAAAGTTCTGGGGGGATTTCAAAGGTTCGGGAGTGCTTGTCTTTCCTGGGAAAACGGACAGAGATCTTGTTCATATCCTGGACAACGGGTTTTCAAGTGAGGACACCCTGGATGATCGTCCATTGCAGACTCTACAGCATGAAGTTCTCATGGAGGTCGGTAATATTCTGATAGGCGCTTGTGTCGGTAAAATTTCAGACCTTTTAAGAACATTTGTAACCTACTCGCCACCCCAGACTATACTCGACAGCGATAACGAATTCTCATATCTTGCTGACTCATTTGGCGAAGATCAGACAGCCATAGTCCTTAAAGCAGTATTCGAGTTTGAAAAGAAAAATGTTAACGGACTTCTTTTTATCCTCACAAACGATGAATCTATGGAATGGCTCAGGCAGGCTTTAATCGGATTTATGGAGCAATATTAATGATTGCTGATCAGCTTCTGGACATTGTCGATAATGGTGTTGTTATTATAGATGAGGATTACTCGGTCATCAAATGGAATCCCTGGATGGAAAAATTCAGCGGAATCAAGGCCTCGGAAATTTCAAACAAACCATTATTTGATTTTTATCCGCATCTCAAAGAAAGCCCCGGATTCATAAGAAACACAAAATCGGTTTTTAAATTTAAAAATGTAGTATTCATGTCCCAGAAACTCCATAAATTCCTTTTCCCAATGACCCCCAGACATATCAAGACGGGGTTTGAATTCATGCAGCAAAGATGCACCATGGGCCCTCTCCATGACGCCGAAGGCCGTTACAGATATCTTTATATAATAGTATACGACGTCACAGAACTGGCTGCGTCCGAACTTGAGAACAGAAAACTGAGTGTAACGGATGCCCTTACCGGATCATACAACAGACGATTCTTTGAAAACAGGCTCAAGGAGGAATTCGATCGCCATGCCCGCTATCACAGACCTCTCAGCATCATAGTTTTTGACATAGATTTTTTCAAGCAGGTGAATGACACATACGGCCATCTTGGAGGCGATTTCATTCTCAAAAATTTTGCTGAAAAAATCAGAAACAGAATCAGGTCGGTTGATTTATTTGCAAGATACGGAGGAGAAGAATTCTGCTGCCTTTTGCCTGAGACATGCAACAATGAGGCGGTCAAATTAGGAGAGTCGATAAGGCTTCTGATTGAGGACTCCTACTTCAACTACAATGACACATCCATCAGAATAACAGTCAGCCAGGGCGTAGCAGAACTATTACCGGACAAGGACACCCCTGACAGCTTCTTCAAAAGAGCAGATAAAGCTCTTTATGTTTCCAAGGAAACCGGAAGAAATAAGGTAACAAGCGGCAACAGCCTCCCTGAATTAATCGAGAATAATGAGCAGGATTCAATAACGCATGACCAGGGATGTCCGAAATGCGGCTCCCCTCTTCACTTCAAGGATAATCCTGTCAGCACAAAATGCGATATATGCAAAAAAGCCAGGGTCGCAGTTGTTCAATGCGGAAACGGACATTCAGTGTGTGATTCCTGCCAGAATAAAAGGATAGCAACCCTAATTCAAAATATCTGCCTGACCACAGAAGAAAAAGACATGATCGTTCTTCTTGAAACAATTATAGGTCAAGCTGCCATAGCGGTATGCAGCCCTGCGTATCATCTGCTCGTGCCGGCTGTAATCCTGACCACATACCGAAACCTTGGAGGCAATATCTCCGAGACCCAGATAAAGACAGGACTCGAAAGGGGCAAGTCAATTCCTTACGGAAGCTGCGGATTTTCAGGAATCTGCGCGGCATCTGCCGGGGTGGGCATAGCTCTAAGTATCATTCTTGAAGCATCACCAGATAAAATGAAAGAAAGAAACCTTCTTATAAAACTTACAGGCCAGATCAACCAGAGCCTTTCCCAATCATATTCACATACAAGCTGTTTTAATAATGTTGTAAAAGCGTTGTCTGAACTTGCGGAAGTGTCTGATCAGATTCTGCCGTTCAGACTTCTGGCATCCGAACCGCACAGAAAAGATTGATATTGGATTAAGATACCTGATAGGTCATTAAAATGAGCAAGCAGGCCTAATTGATATCAGCATAAATAAGCTGAAAACCTAAATACAGATCTCCAGATTGAAATATCCTGCCCCACCTTCAAAGGGAATTGAAAAGACCTGCTTTTCGGGAAGATGTTCCAATAGATGATTTTTGTCCATCCTGACTTCTTTCATTTCTGCCCGGCACTTCTTTCCCATTTCAGCAAATTTTGTATTGATTCTGCCTGCGATCATGTTTGTAAGCTCGCCGGCGGCATCTTTTACATCATTGTTTAACTCTGTAATCTCTTCGGAAAACATGGCAGAAACGACTGACAGAATGCATTTTTCGGTAAAAGTTATGGATATAGACCCTTCTATATCTCCTTTTACAGATATAAGTCCTGATATATCTCCTGGAGCATACCTGCTCTTTTTGCTAAAAGGCCTGTTAAGCTTTGGGGTAAGATTGGCTGTCACTCCCAGGATATGCAAAGCTGATTCGATAACAGTATTAACAATAGATGCTTCCATGAAGTCCCCTTTTGAGGTATTAGATTCAACAGATTAATCCTTGCCATAATTAAAAACAATTATTTTTTTTATGCAAATCACATCGTTCCCAAAGATATTATTATGGATTCATGTATTCGCAGCTTATGAAGGAGGGGTGATGAAAAAAAAATTCGGGGTTCTTCTGTCAGGATGTGGGTTTCGCGATGGCGCAGAAATCAATGAAGCCGTACTTACACTGCTCGCACTTGATCTTAGGGGCATTGAAGCCATATGCATGGCACCTGATGTGGATCAGGCCAGAGTAATCAATTATATTTCCGGCAAGAATGAAAATGAAAAAAGAAATGTCCTTAAAGAATCCGCAAGAATAGCGAGGGGCAGAATCAAAGATGTCAAGGACGTATCACCGAATGAAATAGACGCACTGATTCTACCAGGCGGAAGCGGGGCGACTTTGAACTTCACGGATAGAAGCATCCAGAATCCAAGGCAGCTCGAGCTGCTCCCTGAGATTAAGGGTTTAATCAGAAATATTCATGACCAGGGAAAACCCATTGGATCGATCTGCATAGCACCCAAGACTGTTGTCATGGCTTTAAGCGATATAAGCCCTGAGGTAACCATTGGAGACTGCAAAAAAACATCTGCTGAGATTGAGGCCATGGGTGGAAAGCATATAAAATGTGCGGTCGACGGCATTCACGTTGATCATAAGAATAAAATAGTCTCAACACCTGCATATATGCTCGGGCCTGGGATCAAGGATGTTTACAAGGGGATAGACAAACTTGTGGAAGCTGTCCTTTGGCTATGCTCTTGAGCAATTAGGGCTGAACACGGCAAGATTAGGGAAATCCCTTCAGGCATAAGATTTTTTCCCGGCAAAATGAGTTTTTCATCCTATGGACTTGAACAACTGAGGGATATATATTGGCTATAAAGAAAGCCCCTGAATAAATCCCCAAGCCCTCCCTCCAGTTTTGAGGCGATTCGCAATGAATCGCCTTTTTACTTTTCAGGCGATAGAAAATAAAAAATAGTAAACAGCAAGCGCCTGAAATAACAATGTTTACACGGATTATCACACAAATCAAATACCATATCATGTTGTTATTCCTGCAATAAACACAATTTGTCATTTGACTTGCCGCTTTTCTTCGAATAATATGCCCATGCAAATAAAGCTAAGGGTGCATTCATAATGTTCAAAATTTTTCCAAAAGACAAAAAACAGGAAATACGTCTCAAACGCTTCTTCATGGCAGGAGGAACTTATCTGCTATGGGTTGCGCTTGGTCTTTTTTCATTTTTCCACGGCCTTTTCCGGGTAACCCCGGCTATGCTGACGGTTCTTCTTTGTCTCATATTAGTTATAAATGTTTCAGTGTTTGTATTAATAACAACAGGCCTGAACAAGAGATTCAAAGACCCAAGTCTGACCCTTTTCCAAATGATAGCTGCGATAGTATGGGGCATGGTCATAATGTATTATACGGACGAGGCAAGGGGAGTATTTCTGACCCTTTTTCTTGTCATATTTGTCTTTGGGATGTTCAAACTGAACTACAGGCAGTTTCTTTTAATGGCTGCCCTTGTTCTTGTCTGCTATTCAGGCGTCATTCTTGCCCTGATGATTCAGAGACCCGCATCCATTAATCTGAAAATTGAAATAATGAATATAATCGTTCTGGGTATCATAATCCCGTGGTTTTCTGCATTAGGAGCATATATCAACGGCCTTAGGGTAAGAATAAACAGGGCCAAATCGATTATTGAAAGAATGGTCATCTTTGATGAGCTCACAGGGGTTAATAACCGCAGAAGTCTGATGGACATCCTTGCCAGGGAAAAAGCCCTCGCAGACAGAGGAGGAGAAGCTTTTTCAGTATGCATAATAGATGTCGATCATTTTAAATGCGTAAACGATACATATGGCCATTTAAAGGGTGATGAGGTTCTGAGGACACTTGCAACCGCAATCCACAAGAATCTCAGGGCAGAGGATCATATAGCAAGGTATGGAGGAGAAGAATTCATACTCGTACTTGCGTACCCGAACCTGAAAGATGCCGCAATATGCGCTGAACGTATAAGAAATATTGTTTCAGCGATCAAATTTCAGAATTGTTCAGGAGATTTTTCCATAACAATATCAATAGGTGTCAGCCAGTATATTGCCGGTGAAAACTATGAATCTGTCCTTTCAAGGGCCGATGAAGCCCTTTACAGGGCAAAAAACGCTGGCAGAAATCTTGTGGAAATTGAACCGGCTCCATCTCAAAAATCTAAAGTTGGCCAACATAGTATTGGAATCTGCTGATTTTTTTAAATAATTTGTAATTATTCCTGAAATCAAAGATTAGATTTCCCCCTGGCGGCGGGTCGCGCTCCGAAGGCCGTCATTATCTATGATAACGTGCCTCAATAACCCAAATATTTTAAGGATTTAAGGGTGTGCGGACAATTGCTTCAGAAATAAGGCTGAGAATTGTGCTCATCCATGAATAAATATGTCATTTCCTATAACCATGTCTCCAATAGGCATTATCAATTCCCCGTTTAAAGAAAAATTCGGAATACCAAGGCAGCCAGGAATTGTAAAATCAGCTATTTTTGAAATAGACTTTTTCGATCCCTATACCCAGGATGAGGCTTTCAGAGGGTTAGAAGGTTTCTCACATGTCTGGATTCTTTTTATATTCGACAGGATAAAAAGAAACGAATGGAAAGCGACGGTCAGACCCCCAAGGGAAGGGGGCAACAAAAGGCTTGGGGTATTTGCCACAAGATCACCTTACAGACCAAATCCCATAGGTATTTCTGCGGTCAAAAACGAGGGGTGGAAATTATCCGAAGGCAAAAAAATACTCCTTGTATCAGGCGGTGACTTTCTCCACGAAACTCCGGTTATCGATATCAAACCCTATATCCCTTATACTGATTCAATCCAGAATGCAGTCGGTGGTTTCGCCCCAGACTCTCCCCAGGCGAATATGGAAATTTTTTTTTCAAAGGAAGCCGAAGAAAAATGCGGGCGAATAACCTGGAATGGGAATGGCTTATTCAGGGATTTTCTTGTAGAGATTCTTTCCCAGGACCCAAGACCGGCTTACCATTCGTCTAAAAACACTAAAAAAGACTACGCGCTTCGAGTTTGCGGATTTAATATATTATGGGAAGCTGAAAACGGCTTTATTCAGGTCAAAGACATAATAAGAGAATGAACCGGCGGAGCTAAAAGCAACCCCGCCAAAGTCAAAACCTGTCAAATTATGACAAAATTTTCTCTATCCTTACAATGTCCTCAGGAAGATCGACTTCCGGTGAATCATGCTCAGTGATGACCGTCTTAATTTTATAGCCATACTCTATTGCCCTGAGCTGCTCAAGCTTTTCAATGTTTTCAAGAATACCCTCTGGCAGCTTGCAGAATGACTCAAGAAATTTCATGGAATAGGCATAAACACCAAGATGCTTGTAAAAATCACATTTTGTTCCAGGGTCTCTTGGAAAAGGAATAGTAGCTCTTGAAAAATAGAGGGCCATACCGTTATTGTCAAAAACGGTCTTAACATCCTTTGGATCTGTTATTTCCCTTTCATCTACAATCTTAAAAACAAGGGTGCTCATGTCGAGGGTTCTGTCTTCGAGAAGAGGCTGGATCACATCCCTTATGCAGTCAGGATGAACAAGTGGCTGATCCCCCTGGACATTGACGATAATGTCTTCATCAGAAAGTCCAAGCTTTCTTCCGGTCTCTGCGGCCCTATCTGATCCACTCCTGTTTTCCTCACCAGTCATCATGAATCTGCCTCCGAAACCGGAAACAGCGTCAGCTATTCTCTGATCGTCAGTTGCAACAACGACAGCATCAACGGCCCCTGACTTCATGCAGTTCTCATAAACTCTCTGGATCAGAGGTATTCCGCATATCTCTGCAAGTGGTTTCCCCGGAAATCTTGTTGATCCGTACCTCGAAGGTATTACAGCAACTATTTTCATTAAGAGCTCCTGAAATTAAATCAATTTATTATCTTTCACTGCGATCTTGCATATCAGATCAGGTTCATCTTGACTCATGGTTTCAAAACATTATTATCTGTATGCAAAAAAACAAAGGAGAAAGCTATGCCGATATATGAATATGCCTGTAATAAATGTGGTAATCATTTTGACTACCTTGCTTTTAAAACCTCAGATCCTTATCCTCCATGCCCCAAATGCAGTTCTGAAGACGTAAAAAAACTAATGTCCTCTGGTTTTGTCAGGGCAGACGGAATCCCATCGGGTTCAGGCGGCTTTGCTGGCCCCAAATGCGGTTCATCCAGCGGAGGCTGAAAGCACTAAAGGAATATCCGTGAGATATTCACCACAGGGCATGGTTTATTAAAACCATGCCTTTTTATAAAAAATCTGATCTGAAGATCTTTGCCAAAAGCCCTTGTCTTGTCCCATTCGAAAAAATGTTTCCACGGCCTTTATTCCATCATCTCCAAGCCTTATGGAAAAATCATTAACATAAAGCTTTATATGCTGAGCTATAACCGAGTCATCAAGTTCCTGGGCATGCTCCCTGATATACGCCATAGAATCTTCAGGATTTGCAAAAGCATGCGCGATGCTTTTTTCAATTATCCTGTCGATGATTGCAGCATATTCGCCCGCAAGTTCTCTTTTTATGGCAATGCATCCAAGCGGTATGGGAAGCCCTGTATAGGATTCCCACCATTCTCCAAGATCGGTAACGAGCTCAAGCCCAAGGGAAGCATAGGTAAATCTGCCCTCATGGATAATAAGGCCAAAATCAAATTCTCCCGAAGCCATTGATGGCATTATCCTGTCAAAGCTCATGACGGCGGCCTCAGGCTTTTTGCCAAGATAAAATGAAAGAAGGGAAAATGCGGTTGTCATGAGTCCTGGAACTGCAATTTTTGAAGATGCGAGCCTTGCTGTGTCTACCCCCGGCCTTTTTACAATGAGTGGTCCGCATCCCCTGCCAAGGGCTGATCCAGAAAAGAGCATTGAGTATCTGCCACTGAGATGAGCAAAAGCTGCCATAGACAGCTTGGTGATATCAGAAACGCCCTTTGCTGCCATCTGATTCAGAGTCTCCACGTCCTCAAGAAAAGGAGCAAATGAAAGACCTTCTGTATCAATTAGCCCGTGGGTCATGGCGTGAAAAATAAACGTATCGTTTGGGCATGGAGAATATGAGATGGTAAATTTTTTCATTTAAGATAACTAAAACCGTTTGAGAATCATTGTAATTGCAGCCGACGCATTCCTGAATGCAAGGGGCAGGTTCCAGGAACTTTTGTCTCTTTTACCTACAAAATTACTGGCAGACCTCACTTCAGCATAGGGAATCCCATAAATTCCAGAGACCTGGGCAGTAGCAGCTCCTTCCATTGATTCCATAACAGGGCTGTACCATTTATCAAGCAAAGACGCCCGCTCTTCTGTGGATGTTACTGTTGATACCGTTATAAAAGGACCTTTCGACAAATTGAAATCTTTTTCAGAATCAAAAATCGATTTAAAACAAAATTCACTCAAAGCAGCACATATTTCTACATCCCCATTTTTTACAGTTCCTGGGATATTGAAAGGCAGGGCAGCAGGAGGCTCAAAACGGTCTCCAGATTCTACTCCAAGATGAATATCCCTTTCTTTTGTTGCTACAGCTACATCTCCGATACCTATTCCTCTATTCCGAAATACTCCTGCGCAACCTGTCTGAATAATCAGATCAGGCTTTTCAGATTCAATGGCAGCTGTTAATCCCTGGGAAGCGTTTATCATGCCAGGGCCAGTTACGAGTATTCTTATTGATTGATCATGGATATCCGGAATATATAAATATTTACGACCCACAACACTCTTTTCAAAATCCCCATAAAAGCCAAGCAAAGGCTCAATTTCTTCGTAAACAGCCGCTGCTATAAGGATATTCTTCCTTTTTCCAAATGGGAATAATGAGCTAAGAATAGAATCATCCATGTATTATTTCAGCATTTCCGAAAGAGCTTCGAGGGCCAGATAATAACCTTTGACGCCAAGGCCCACTATCTGGCCTGTTGCTATGTCTGAAACATAAGAATGATGCCTGAAAGGCTCTCTCTTATGAATATTTGAAATATGCACCTCAATTATGGGAACATCCAGAAGCAGCAACGCATCTCTGATCGCAACGCTTGTGTGTGTGTAAGCGGCAGGATTTATTATTAGGCCTGAAAATTTTTTATATGCATCCTGAATTCTGTCAACAATTGCCCCTTCATGATTTGACTGAAATGTGTCTATGGCAATGTCCTTTAAAGAAGCCTTTTTTACAAGTTCAGAGTTTATATCATCGAGGGTAGTGCTGCCATAAATCCCAGGCTCCCTTTTTCCGAGCATATTCAAATTAGGCCCGTGTATGACAAGGATATTTTTTCCAGCCATGATCACCCCTTATAATCAAAATAAAAGCATTTATTTTTCTGGCTCCGTCTTATTCTCAGTGACGAGTGCCTTCTGCGAGTCGCTTTTTGAAAAAAAGCTCCGCAAAAACTTTATGGTTATGTGTTTTTATGAATAAAAGCTGCAACCATTGCCTGGGGGACGCCCATTATTTCGTTCCAAAAAACAATACTGAAATAAAGAGCAGCCACTTTTTTTAAGGCTCTGTTCCCGTTAGGTGTGGAATATTTTATCATTCCAATAACTAACTAATACTTTAAATAAAAAAGCGGCCTCCGGCGGGTCGTTTTTTGAAAAAAGCTCCGCAAAAACTTTCAGGTAATTAGACAGTGCATGCACAATTTTAGGGCATTTGCGTCTGATCATAAAATACATAAAGTTTTTGAGGGGACTTAAGGGACTTTTTACAAAAAGTACCCCAAGATCCATAAGTCCAAAAAGGATTATTATTTCGCTTTTCAACATCTAAGGGGAACATAGCCTTTTTTAATGTATAGATCATAGCGCTGTTCAAAAATGTCCTGACAATATCTTCCCAAAAACCAAAATGCCAGATTTTTTTAAAACAGCGACGAAATGTAAGTTCAAATCAATAAGCCCAATTATTATTACCAAATTATTATCAGATTATTATTATCTGGTTATCATTATCTTGATAGCTGACTCATAAAAAGATAAAGTGCCCAAGATAAAAACCTAATAAAGCAGAGAATACAATGCAACAATTTGAAATATCAGAAATTTTTCACAGCATCCAGGGCGAGTCAACTTACACAGGCCTGCCATGCGTTTTTATAAGACTATCAGGCTGTAATCTGAGATGCTCATACTGTGACACACAATACTCCCATGGCAAGGGAGAGCTTATAGGCCTTGATGAAGTGCTTCAAAAAGTCAATTCATACAGATGCAGGCTTGTAGAACTAACAGGTGGAGAACCATTGATGCAGAATGGAACGCCGGAGCTTGCATCAAGACTTCTTTCCAAAGGCTTTGATGTGCTGATGGAAACAAACGGCAGCCTTGATATAGATCTGGTTGACAACAGGTGCATAAGGATAGTTGACGTAAAATGTCCTAGCAGCGGAATGTCTGAAAAAAATGATTTTTCTAATATGAAAAGACTGACAAGCAAAGATCAGCTAAAATTTGTAATTTCTGATAAAACTGATTTTGATTATATGTCAGAAGTTCTAATCAAACATAAACCGCAGCTTCCATATGGTTCCATACTTGCCTCTCCTGTGGCAGGAACACTGAAACCGGATCAGCTCGCTTCGTGGATCCTGGAATCAGGCATAGAGGTCAGGATGCAGCTTCAACTTCACAGACAGATCTGGCCAGATATAGACAGAGGGGTATAAATTTCAAAAAAATGAAAACAAATTCAAAAAACGCGGTTGTACTATCTAGCGGCGGGCTTGACTCCACCACTGTCATGGCAATTGCCTCTTCATTGGGTTACGATATCTACAGCCTGAGCTTTGACTATGGTCAGAGACATTCATATGAACTTGAGGCTGCTAAGAAAATTGCAGAGGCATTTGCAGTTAAAGAACATATTGTTGCAAAAATTGATCTGAGAATCTTTGGAGGATCTGCACTGACCGCCGATATACCTGTTCCAAAAAAAGATTCAGATAAACCACCAAAAGAAGAAATACCTGTAACATATGTCCCTGCAAGAAACACAATATTTCTTTCATACGCCCTTGCTTTGGCAGAGGTCAAAGAAGCCAATGAAATATTCATAGGGGTAAATGCCGTTGACTACAGCGGATACCCTGACTGCAGACCTGAATTCATAGAGGCTTTTGAAAAAATGGCGAACCTTGCAACAAAAGTAGGTGTTTCAGGCACAACAAGCATCAAAATCAAAACTCCGCTGATTGACCTTTCCAAGGCAGAAATTATAAAGCAGGGTGTCGCTCTCGGAGTCGATTATTCCATTACACATAGCTGCTATGATCCTCATCCTGGTGGTTTTGCCTGCGGCTCCTGCGACAGCTGTATTCTCAGAAAAAAAGGTTTTGCTGAAGCAGAAATGAATGACCCGACAAGATATTATTTGAGTATTTAAGAATTAAGGAAAGAAAATGAACGACAATCCACATCCGATATATACCCTTGGTCAGGACCCGGTTAAGGACGCAAGATACTCGGCTTTTTTTCTTGAAAATCATCTTGATCACAATGCTTACCCGGATGAGGTTGCTTCCCCGGAACAGATAGGCTTCATGGTTCACCTTGAAGGGAACGACCGCTATTATCCATGCGCAGAAAGAATGTTCAACGCCATAATGACAGGCTGCGACAGGGATTATCTGATATCAAGATACAATCAGGTCTTTGCAAGGATCATGGAAATAATAAATGAAAAAATCACTTCACAATATCAGAGGGAATACCTGAAAGCCCTTATATGCATGAAGTTTGAGCATGAGACCAGGGACTTCATAATGATCCCGTCAAGACTTGAGAAAAGACTGTTCAAAATCATACATAACCACGCTTTCATGATTGACACCTACCTCGAAGACAAGAAAAAGAGGAACAGCAGGGTAGCAAGATGCCTCAAATCTCCTGAATTCAAGTCAGCAGTCAACAGCATTGATATTTCTAAAATGAAAAATCTTCCGGATACTCTTTCAAAGGTCAGGGAAGAGCTTGAAAGGGTTGAACTGAGAAGGCTGATCGCGTTGACAGCATCAGAAGAGATATGGGAAACAGACGCTGCAGAAAGATTCACCATCGAAGATTATGAAAGAATCCTGAATTCCCCAATAGGCGGAGGAGCCAAATCGGACCTTTTTGAATTTCTTGGCGTTAATGCTGTAAAAGCAGCGGACAGTTCGTCAGAATCAAAAAAAATTCTCTGGATAGCCAATGAGTCAGGAGAATTCCTTGTGGATATGGCAATTATCAGATATCTGACAAGACTCGGTCACAAGGTGATTGTAGCTCTAAAGGAAGGGCCCTTCTTTAAAAAAGTAAGTTTCGATGATATGTTCGAAGACTCCAACCTAAGAGAGTTTCTGGCAACATCCCTGATAATAAGGGACAACAGGCTTACAAAAAATGAGCTCATAGATATCCTGAGAAGAGACCAGCATCTTTTTCTAATGCCTGATGGAACGAGGGAGGATATGAATCTTCTTATGACTTCCACAGCCTTTGCAAGGGTCTTTAAAGAGGTTGACGGAATAATAACAAGGGGCCCTGATCAGAAAAGAAGGATATTTGACAGCAGATTCACGTTCACCCAGGATATTTTTAATATTTCAAAGAATGAAGACGGCACCGTAGATATAAATCTGAAACGCAAGCACTCAATGGTCATCCACTTTTCGCACAAGGATCTTGAAGAAAAGGCGGACGCCATAATTGAAAAAATGAGGGCTGCAAAGAATAACGGAATGTCCGTAATGTTCTACAGCGGCATAGTCGGATCAATACCTGGCAAGATAGATGAAGCCATAAAAATAATGGCGACTTTCATTGATTACCTGAACAACCACCTGCTGAATACATTTATCATCAACCCATCCAGATACTATGAACCTGGCATGGATGCCGATGATCTCATGTATATGTGGGAAATAGTCCAAAGAAGCGGTTGTATAGACATCTGGCGTTTCCAGACCAGTGAGGACATAGCAACGGCATTTGAAATAATCGGTGAAAAGATACCTCCGGAATGGTCTGGAAAGGATGCCACTTACAGCACAGGCTGCACTAAAGAAATGGCAATTGCAGAAGATGTGCTGAAAAAGCACCCTGAAATGCAGATTATCGGCCCTCCAAAGGAAAAATTTATGAGGCGCAAGGAGTATGGTGTTGGTATGATGCATGACAGAAGACTCGGCGGACGTACAAAACCATAATAATGACAAATTCCAATTATTGACAAGATCGCAAAAAGTTCAATTTCCGTCATTCCGGCGGGGCCTGTCCTTGTGAAAACCTGGAGCCGGAATCCAGGAGCAATTGAAAACACAAAGATACCGGATCAAGTCCGGCATGATGCCAAAGCCCTTTTTCGACTTTTTGCGAGTCCATCAATTATTTAATTAAGCATATTTCATGGTCTGATATACCGGAAATATTTGATTCGGAAAGCTGTAACAAATGAAAAAAATACTTATAATACTTGTTCTTTCAGCTCTGGCAGCAGGAAGCTACTATTTCTACGGATTAATGGATGAAAACAAGAATCCTACAATAATGCTGATTGACGGAGCGAAAATTAGAGCTTCCGAGTTGTTGGCCTTCAAAATAAATGGCAAACCATGTGAATCTGTCGAAAAATGCCTGGACAAATTTATTGAAATGCAACTGCTCCTTTCATATGGAAAAAAGAACAAACTGGACAAAGATCCTTCATTGCAAGATGTCCAGCCCGAAGTATTTAACGATAAGCTTGCAGCAATGGTTCTTGAGAAAGCATTCTCATCAATAAATTCATCGCCTTCTATTGAAGAGACTGAAGCTTATCTGAAGATTTACAAGGGCAAAGTATCCATAACAACATATGCTTATGAAGATATGGAATCCGCAAAATCAGGTGGAGACCCATCAGGTAAAAGTAAAACCATATCCTTTGAAAAACTGTCTGGCCCTGTTTCCTACAGGGTAGGAATGCTATCCCCGGGAGAAAAAACAAATCCTTACAAGACTGAGACTGGCTATGAGATCATCCAGCTCGATATGATGGAACAGGATCTTGCTGCGATTGGACATATTCCTGAAAATGACAAAAAAGCCATTACAGAAAAACTTGAAAAAGACAAAAAAGAATTTCTATTTGAAAAATGGAAATATGAGCTAAAGGAAAAAGCGGATATCAGAACAACTGACAAGCTGAAAGAAATCAGGCTGTAGGACGAACATGCGGTTCGTTTAAAAAAGCTTTGCCCTCTTTAATTATGAAAAAGGATACATACAAATATCTCTCTGATATTCAAATCTAAAAAACAGCCTGTTGACAAGACCGCAAAGAGTCCGTTTACGTCACTTCGGCGCAGACCGGAATCCTTAAACATCTGAAAATACTGGATGCCGGATCAAGTCAGGCAAGACGCCACCGCCTTATTTTGACTTTTTGCGAGTCCATCAAAAATGATTTATTCTTCAGATTTCAGCATTGAACGGGAACATAGTATTTCAAAAAACAATTTGATTACCATTTTTACTCCGCCATGCTTATCTTAAGGCAGGTTAAAGATTATCCAGATATGATGGAGGTGTAGCATGGCAAAAAATATGATCCAATTTCAAAAAGGAAAGAGTATTCACGAATTCCTGTCCGAATATGGGACCGAAGATAAGTGCCAGGATTCATTATTCAGACTTAGATGGCCGCATGGTTTTCGTTGTCCGAATTGCGGCGGTTCGAAATTTTGCGAGCTCAAATCAAGAGATCTGTACCAATGCCACAAGTGTCACCATCAGGCGTCGGTAA
>NZ_AUEY01000031.1 GCF_000426225.1 Desulforegula conservatrix Mb1Pa | reverse complement strand
AACCCCATGTTACTGGAGGTGGTAAAGCAGCTGTAGAGCATCCATCCTTCAAATGGGTCAATATAATACTTGGTAACTTAAAAAATGCGCTCAAAGGTACTTATCATGCAATTAATCGCAAGCATGTTCCGCGGTACCTGGCAGAATTTCAGTACAGATTCAATCGCCGATATGATCTGCCGTCCATGATTCACAGACTGATTTATGTTGCTCTTAGGACTCCACCCATGCCATCAACCATGCTTTCTATGGCTGAAGCAGAGTGGTAATCAGATTAAGTTTTTTGCGGAGCTTTTTTTCAAAAAAGCGGCCCCGCCGGAGGCAAGCCCTAATGATAGCCAAACTGATTGAATATAGTGCGCGCAACAAGCTGATCGTTTTCATCATGCTTGTATTCATGTCTTCATGGGGATACTGGGCGCTAAAAAATACGCCCCTTGACGCCATACCAGACTTAAGCGATACCCAGGTCATCATCTACACAGAATGGATGGGACGAAGCCCAGACCTTATTGAAGATCAGATCACATATCCAATAACATCCACGCTTCTTGCAGCCCCCAAAGTTCAAGCAGTAAGAGGGTTTTCTTTCTTCGGCACCAGTTTCATATATGTCATTTTTGAAGAAGGCACTGACATATACTGGGCGCGCAGCAGAATTATCGAATATCTCCAGGCTGTTAAAAATAAAATTCCGGCTGATGTGAATCCTGTGATCGGACCTGACGCAACAAGTCTTGGATGGGGTTTTTCATATGCCCTTGTTGATGAAAGCGGAGGCCATGATCTTTCAGAGCTGCGCTCCATGCAGGATTACAATATAAAACTTGCGCTCGAAAGCGTTAAAGGTGTTTCACAGGTGGCAAGTATAGGTGGTTTTGTCCGCCAATATCAAATATCCCTCGATCCGAACAGACTCCTTGCCTACAATATCCCTCTGGCTAAAATCATGGATTCAGTCAGAAAAAGCAATCAGGATGTTGAAGGAAAACTCCTTGAATTTTCAGGTATTGAATACATGATCAGAGGGCGGGGCTATATCAAAAACATCTCTGACATTGAAAACATCCCTGTGGGTTCGACATCTGGAGGTTCACCTGTACTGATTAAAGATATTGCAACGGTCCAGATAGGCCCTGAAATAAGGAGAGGAGTGGCTGATATTGACGGCAAGGGCGAGGTCGCAGGAGGCATTGTCATTGTCAGGTTCGGTGAGAATGTCCTTAACGTGATTGAAAGGGTAAAGGGAAAAATTGAATCCAGCATTCAGCCAAGCCTGCCAAAAGGAGTTAAAATTGTAACGACCTATGACAGATCTGATCTAATCCACAGATCTATTGGCACACTCAAGGAAGAGATAATCAAGCTTGCCATAGCGGTCAGCGTTGTCTGTATGATTTTTCTGTTTCATATTCCAAGCGCTCTGGTTGTAATTCTAACCCTGCCCTTTGCCATAATTTTCTCATTCATCTGCATGCATTATATAGGCGTGACATCCAACATCATGAGCTTGAGCGGTATTGCGATTGCAATAGGCGCAATGGTCGATGCCTCGATAATCATGGTGGAAAATGCTCACAAAAGGCTTGAGGAAGCCCATCACACCGGAATGGATTTTAATAGAAACGAGGTCATAATCCACGCTGCCAAAGAAGTTGGGCCGTCACTTTTCTTTTCCCTTCTTGTCATAACAGCAGGATTCCTGCCTGTATTCACCCTCCAGGCCCAGGCAGGGAGGCTTTTCACACCTCTTGCATACACAAAAACCTTTGCAATGCTGTTCTCATCATTCCTTGCAGTCACTGCCACACCAGTTTTCATGCTTATGTTCATAAGAGGAAAAATCACGCCCGAGGAAAAAAACCCTATAAGCAAGGTTCTTCATATTCTTTATGAGCCTTTTGTTAAGATAGCCCTGAGATTCAAAAAAAGTGTCATTCTGGCGGCAATCGTTCTATTGGCATTGACGGCCTACCCTATTTACAAACTCGGATCTGAATTCATGCCTCCGCTGTATGAAGGCTCACTTTTTTATATGCCGGTTACTGCTCCAGGCGCTTCAATAGCAGGCGTAAGCAAGCTTCTTCAGATGCAGGACAAACTTCTGAAAAAGATTCCTGAGGTCGCCCAGGTATTCGGAAAGGCAGGACGTGCTGAAACACCGACAGATCCGGCTCCTCCTGAAATGTTTGAGACCATCATCAATCTTAAACCTGAATCTGAATGGCGTCCCGGGATGACTGTGGACAAAATCAAGGATGAAATGAATGACGCCCTTGATATCCCAGGAGTTGTAAATTCATTCACCATGCCCATAAAGGCACGAACCGACATGCTGGCTACAGGCATAAGAACTCCTGTTGGCATCAAAGTTCTTGGCAATAATCTGGACCAGATCGAAACAATAGGACTCGAACTTGAAAAGGCTATAATGCCGGTTCCTGGCACAAGAAGCGTTTACGCAGAGAGAGTCAATACTGGTTATTTTCTGGATCTTGAGGTGAAAAGAACAGAGGCTGCCAGATACGGCCTTGCAATTGATGATGTTCTTGAAGTTGTGAAATCTGCCATTGGAGGCATGAACATAACCACCACGGTTGAAGGAAGAGAGCGTTATCCTGTAAACATAAGGTATATGAGGGAACTGAGGGGTGACGTTGAAAAACTGAAGAGGATTCTTGTCCCGGTAATGATGGACAGCAGCACGCAATCAGGAGGAATGGGATCAGCCCAGCCTTCTTCTTCATCAGGGTCGAAAATCCTCCAGGTTCCGCTTGGAGATCTTGTGGATATTAAGACAGTCAAAGGGCCTACTGCCATAAAAAGCGAGGAAGGGCTTCTGACAGCCTATGTCTATATTGATTTTTCAGGAAGGGATGTTGGCGGATATGTCGATGAAGCAAAAAAAATGGCTGCAAAAGTTAAAATACCTGAAGGTTACAGGCTCGAATGGAGCGGAGAATATGAATATTTACTTAAAACACATCAAAGGCTGAAGCTCGTAATTCCTTTGACAGTCATGATCATTTTTTTCCTGATTTATATAAATACACGATCTGCAATCAAGACGGCCATTGTTTTCCTTGCGGTTCCATTCTCACTCGTCGGCTCATTCTGGTTTCTTTATTATCTGGACTACAATATGAGCATTGCTGTCTGGGTAGGGCTGATAGCACTCGCTGGCCTTGATGCAGAAACTGGAGTTGTCATGCTTCTGTACCTTGACCTTGCCCACGACGAATGGGAAAAGAAAGGCAAACTCAAAACCATTAATGATCTTAAGGAATGCATAATCCACGGAGCTGTAAAACGCCTCAGACCAAAGGTCATGACTGTAAGCGTTATACTTGCTGGTCTTATTCCCATAATGTTCGCAAGCGGCACTGGGGCAGATGTAATGAAAAGAATAGCTGCTCCAATGGTGGGCGGGGTAATTACCTCAACAATACTTGAGCTTGTCATTTATCCTGCCATTTACCTGATCTGGAAAGAAAGGAAGCTGTAAATATATTTCCATTTTGCGTTCATGATAACTATTATATATATGAAAGATCAAAGTCGAATGGTTATATAAAGTAGCAATATTTACTTGAATATAACCCTAAAAATGAGGAACGCATTATTCTCCATCAAGGAAAAAAAACAATGAGCGTCAGCTTTTCATGGGACGAAAAATATTCTGTAGGGAATGAGGAAATAGATAACCAGCATAAATATATGTTTGAGCTTGCGAACTCTTTGCCTGAATCAATCGAAGATGGTTCTGTCAAAAAAACAGTAATGGCTCTTTATAAATATATACTGAAGCATTTCAGCGCAGAAGAACTTCTGATGAACGATGAAAAATTCCCTTGTGCTGTGGAGCATATGAGTCTGCATAATGATCTTATAACCCAGCTCAATGAAATTACCGCTTCACCTTTTAAAAACGATGAGGATCTATTAAGATTCAAAAAGTTTGTTTATGATTGGGTAATTGAACACATCATGCACCAGGACAAGAAATTCTTTGATTTTGTAAAGCAAAAGCAGAATCTATAAAGCCCTGAAAAAACTTATGTTATTCTATGTTTTTTATATTTATCAAATAGTTGTAAAGAATACTAAAAAATTTTGCTGGGCTTTTTCCCAAAAGCGACTCGCCGGCCACGCGCTTGGTGCGCAAGCATTAGAGCTTGAACGACCTACGAATCGGCCTTTTTAGCTAAATTGGCCTAAAAGGGAGTTTTATAATTGAAAAAAAACAGCTCTTTTGTTGGAATTTTTTGAAAAAAGAGATGTAGGCTATTACTCTGCAACAGCCATTGCATCAGGGAAACCAGTTTTCATGAAGTTTTTTTCCGCATTCTGGGCATCTTTCAGATTGACATATTTACCGACCCTGACCCTGAAAAAATGAATGTCCCCCCTGTCATACTCGGTGATATGGGCATTCTCATATTTTGAAGACAGATTTTTCTTAAGGCGCTCGGCATTTGCCCTGTTCTGGAAGGCTCCCACCTGAATTGAAAAATTACCCCGCGTAAAATCTATAGGCCCCTGCCCTTTTGGAGGGGGCTTGTCCATGCCCAGAGAAGAAATCTCCACATTGCCAAGGCCTGAAATCCCAATTGTTTTTGCGGCTGTATAAGAAAGGTCTATTATTCTTTTTCTGACAAACGGCCCACGATCGTTAATTCTTACCACTGTCTTCTTGCCGTTATCAATATTTCTTACTTCGAGATGTGTTCCCATTGGCAGGGTTTTATGTGCGGCTGTCATGGCATACATATCGTATGTCTCGCCATTTGAAGTCTTTTTGCCATCAAAACCAGGGCCGTACCACGAGGCAATGCCTTTTTCCCTGTAACCTTCTGCGTCAGGAACGGGATAATACCAGATACCGTCTATCTGATAAGGTCGCTGTGTGGCAGGCGTTTTTCCTGAAGGATATGCTTTTTGCTTTCTGGCTGGCTCAGTACCGGCACAGCCAGAAATTATAACAGCGCAAACGGCAAACAAGATGCTGAAGGAAAAAAGTCGTCGAAAAAGCCCTGACGCAATGGCAGGGCTTTTATTATTCATTATCAGCATTATCACGCCAAAGGGGCTATAGTGTTGGTACTTCATCCTTTCTTCTGTCTTCAACTGTCCTTCTCTCCGAACCCTCAGGCGGTTCTCCAGGAATCTTTCTACGGTCTTCCGGAGTTTCTCTTCTTTCAAGGGCAAGCTTAAGAACATCCGTCATCTTTTCCACAAAATGGAACTCTATGGATTTCTGAACCTTTTTAGGGATTTCTTCAAGATCTTTTTCATTCCATTTTGGAAGAATAAGGGTTTTGATGCCAGCTCTGTGTGCAGCAAGAACTTTTTCCTTTATTCCGCCAACAGGAAGAACCTGGCCCCTAAGAGTAATCTCGCCTGTCATCGCAAGATCCTTGGCAATAATCCTGCCTTTAATCAGCGAAGTAATCGCTGTAAGCATTGTTACACCAGCAGAAGGCCCATCTTTTGGGATTGCCCCAGCCGGAACATGAATATGTATATCATGTTTATCAAAAAAGTCGGGAGGAGTACCAATCTGCTTTGAATGTGACTTTATAAAGCTCATTGCTGCACTGACAGATTCCTTCATTACGTCGCCAAGCTGACCTGTGAGAATAAGCCCGCCTTTTCCAGGCATGGCAGTAGTTTCAATGAAAAGCAGATCACCTCCCACAGGAGTCCAGGCAAGACCAATTGCCACTCCTGGGGTCGTTATTCTTGTATTTATCTCGTTTTCTATTTTCTGGGGCCCAAGATAACGGGAAACAGCCTGGGCATTTATCAGGATATTTCCGCTTTCACCCGTAGCTATTCTACTGGCAACACCTCGGCAGACATTGGCAATCTCTCTTTCAAGGTTTCTTAAGCCTGACTCCCTGGTATAGCCGGAAATTATCTGCTTTATGGCACCCTGGGTGAACTTTATATCCTTGCCCTTAAGACCATTCTCTTTTCTCTGCCTTGGGATAAGATATTTATTTGCAATCTTTATCTTTTCATCTTCTGTGTAGCCGAGAAGCTCGATTACTTCCATACGATCCCGAAGCGCAGGCGGAATTGTATGAAGAACATTCGCAGTTGTAATGAACATCACCTTGCTTAAGTCAAACTGAACATCAAGGTAATGGTCGACAAAGGAATGATTCTGCTCAGGATCAAGAACTTCAAGAAGAGCCGAAGACGGATCGCCTCTGAAATCGTTTCCGAGCTTATCAATCTCATCAAGAATAAAGACAGGATTGCTGCTCTCAGATCTTCTAATGGCCTGAATAATACGGCCAGGAAGAGCTCCAACATATGTCCGTCTGTGACCTCTTATTTCTGCCTCGTCACGAACACCGCCCAGAGCCATGCGTACGAATTTACGGCCAAGGGCCTTGGCTATTGATCTTCCAAGAGATGTTTTACCTGTTCCAGGAGGCCCAACAAAGCAAACTATCGGGCCTTTGGAGTCTGCCTTGAGCTTGCGCACCGCAAGATATTCGAGAATTCTCTTTTTTGCTTTTTCAAGACCGAAATGGTCCTCCTCAAGAATCTTGCTTGCCCTTTCAATATCCAGGTTATCTTCAGTGGATTTATTCCACGGGAGATTAACAAGCCAGTCAAGATAGGTCGTGGCGACAGTATATTCAGAAGAAGAAGGATGCATGCGAGCAAGACGGCCAAGCTCCCTGTCTGCCTCTTTCTGGGCTTCTTCAGGAAGATTAGCGTCTGTTACTTTCTTCCTGTATTCGACAACTTCGGTATTTGTATCATCTGATTCACCAAGCTCATCCCTGATAGCCTTAAGCTGCTGTCTAAGAAAATACTCCCGCTGCTTCTGGTTCATGTCTTCCTTGACCTGGGTCTGGATCTTGCTGCCAATCTCAAGGATCTCAATCTGATAGTTCAGAAGCTGGGTTACTTTTTTAAGTCTTTTCTTTACACCCTGGATTTCAAGAACCTTCTGCTTTTCTTCTATCGAGGAATTTATGGTTGACGTCACCATATCAGCAAGAACACCAGGCTCTTCGATTGTTTTTGCAAGAGATCCTATTTCAGGTGGAAGAGACGGAGACAGCTTCACGAATTTTTCATAAAGCTCAAGGATGTTGGCCATCATGGCTTCGGTTTCCTTGTCGTGAACATCCTTTTCAATTATGGGTTCAACCCTTGCGTGAAAATAAGGAGAAACAGATGAAAAATCCTTTATTTTAAACCGGCTTATTCCCTGAACCATTATCTGAGCTTTATTATCACTGGTTTTGGCCATTTTGATGATAACAGCTGCAGTTCCGACCTCATATAAATCATCTGGTGAAAAAGTTACTTTACCTGAGTCCTTGGCAACCACAAAACCGATGATTCTGTCCTTTGCCATTGCTTCGTCAATAAGCTTAACGGATTCAACCTGCTGAACCGCAAGGGGCAGTACCATTTTAGGAAAAAGGACAACTTCATGCAGTGGCAATATAGGCAAATTATCGGGCAGCTTCTCGACTCCACTATTATCCTGCACCACTTGTTGTTCGCTCATGTAAACCTCCCCTATCATCTTATAATGATAGATATGTTATTCCAGACTCAGAATCAAAGCGATGGCTGCTAAAGCTTCAACTTGATTTGAAATGGAAATATATTAGCGACTGAAATTAGGATTAATCACCCTCGATCTGAATCTTCTGAACCTTGTCGAGGGCCAGCTTTGCCATGAAAATCTTAAGCAGCCCATTCGTATATGATGCGGAAACTTTGTCCACATCGATGGGAGCCGGCAGATAAAGAATTCTTTCAAATTGCCCATACTGAATCTCAGCCAAACGATATGTCGGGCCTCCATCGAACTGAGTGCTTTTTCTTTCTCCGCTTATTCTTATGGCCTTATTACTGATCTCAAGCTCAAGATCATCCTTGTCGATGCCAGCGATCTCGGCAAGGACAATAATCTCGTTCTCGGACTCATAAATATCCATAAAAGGCTTCCATTTTCTCTCTGACAGGGCAAATATGGGACTGAAAGGACCAAGTATCTCTTCCATAGATCTGTTGATTCCACTCCCAAGATTATCCAGCGTGTTGCCAAATCTTATTTTGATATAGCTCATAAGCCGCTCCTGATACTTTTGTTTAGACCCTGATCGTCTGTGAAGACTTAGGATGTGCCTTGTTTAGGTTTCTATATAATTTGCCCTGAAAAGTTTTTTTCAAGTCCGAATCAAAGAAAATTGACTAAAAAAAGATAAAAAGCTGATAAAAAGAAGGAAAAAGACATTTCTTCATATAAATACTTTGAATGGAGTTGACTTTTGATATGATATAAGTCGGTTTCGAATTCAATACTACATCAGAAGAGGCTGACCACATATATGGACGGCTGAATTTGAATACGAATCATGGCTTACTTGTTTAATGATATAAAGACATGCAAAAAAACGTCTGATGCCTTACATGAAGATCTTCTTCCCTTTTCAACATGACAGGTCGCAAAAAGCCCGACTTCCCCTATCCCGGCGAAGGCCTGAGACGATGACGCTTATATCTACCTTTTTACCAGTCCGTCAAACTTAAGTTAAATCGATAACATAGAGATCATTGTTTTGTAAAGATTATACCCTCAAACAGGAGTAATATTCAAAAAAATCTCATAGTTTTGCTTAATTCCAATTCGAAATCAAAAGTTCATTGATTTTGATGGCCTCAGGGGAGGCAATGTGACTCAGCAAATTAAAGCCTGTATACCAACAAATGGATTTTCCATAAAATAAAATCTGGCAAGGTTGCACAAAATCCGATTCCCGACATTCCGGCGAAGACCGTAATCCAGAAGTAATTGAAAATACAAAGATGCCGGGGCAAGTCCGGCATGACATTGAAGCCCTTTTCTGACTTTTTGATAGCCCATCAAATCTGGTGAAATATAAATATGCAAACGATTACTCGACAGGATCGTCCTGTCAAAACTCTGAATTGCAAAAAAGAGGCAAAATGGCCTCTGCGACCACAAGGTCTTCAGGAGTTGTTATTTTAATATTAAACCTGCTGCCCTGTGTGATCCTTACTTTATGACCTATTTCCTCTATAAGGGACGCGTCATCTGTAAACAGGATATTTTTCTGAAGTGCTTCCATGTGGGCATTAAAAATCAGATTAAAATCAAATGCCTGGGGGGTCTGGGCAAGCCACAGACTTGATCGGGAAATGGTTCGCGTGGCAAATATTCCGTCTTCAGAATGTTTGACCGTATCAGACACCTGGATTGCGGGGATGCATGCGCCATCTTCCATGGCACCATCAATACACGATTTGATTATTTCATCCGAAACAAAAGGCCGCACTCCGTCATGAATCAGAACCACTCCCATTTTTTCAGGTATAGCAGCAAGCCCAAATCTGACAGATTCATGTCTTTCCCTGCCTCCAGGGACAATATGTACGGGCTTTATTGGAGATGCTTCATTGATTATGACTGAAGAGCAGAATTCAATATCGTTCAGGGGAACAACCAGAACCATAGAATCTATATAAGGACATGAGTCGAATCTTTTTATTGTTCTTGAAATAATACTTAAGCCGGAAATACCCAGATACTGTTTACGCTTCTCTGATTTCATTCTGAGGCCGCTTCCGGCAGCCACTATTACGACTGAAGCCATAATATCTTCAGCCTATGGATGATTCTGTTATTCTGAGATAGCTGAGTGATTCAGGCAAAGGAGTCCCCCTGCCCATGATATCTTCTCCATAATTAACGCTTGCCAGGATCTCAAGGTCATTAAGAGCCCTCATATCCCCTTCAAACACAACCTTTGTAATGCCTTCTTTGTTAATCTCTCCACCGGCCCATTGCAGATCAAGCACACTGCTCGCGTCGAATCTCTTTTCACCAAGCCTCATTTCGACCTTGCCTCCGAAATGGGCAACAAGCTTTGCAACCATAAGGCTTGGTCTCTGGTGAAATCCTCTGTTTCTCGGAATTGGAAGAGTCACGGAGCCTTTCTCAAGATTTTCATTCATTATCTCGACGGCAATGCTCTGCCCTTCAGAAAGAAAATAACAAACATAATAAAAGGCATAATTGATAGTCCTGTCGAGAAGCTGGGCCGGATCGACCATTCCGGCAAGTTTTTCCCTCACAGTCATATAAGCTTTCTTGAAACTTACCTCATGAAGGTGGCGCTCATAATAATGCAGAAGCCTGCCCATTACCTGAAAGAGATGATAAACCACACTGAAATATCCGCGCAGGACTTTCAGTTTTCCGGCTATTTCATGATAACCGCTCTGAACGACATAGGTATCGAAATAAGACTGGAGATTATGAACCCTGAATTCATAGCTTCTGATCATGACCTCGTTGATCTTTGAAGGAACAAGTTCCAATATTTCTTCATTAGTCAGTGGCTCATAAAAAACTAATTTATCGATTTCCTGGGCTATTTTAAAAAACTCACTTGTAATTTTTACAATATGATCTTTCTGGCGATCCTTATCTTCAGCATCAATATCAGACTGAAGCCTTTCGCCTGTCAGATAAGAAGCAAAATCATACTGTCCGTGAAGAACATCTGGAAGTGGGATATTAAGATGTCTGGCTTCTGTGAGGATAGAGGGGGCGAGACTCAAAAGGCTTGACCTGATGAAAGCCAGGGTTTTATGGCCTTCTGCAACGAATTCTGAAACATCGCCCAGACCGTAAAAAGCAATTCGGCTGACAATGTGCTGTTGTGCATATCCGCCAAGTGAAAGATGCCTGATGCTAGCGGTCAATTCCCTGTAAAAAAACCATTGACTGTTATTTTTTGCGCCGTGATAATCCAGAAAGTCTTCAAGAAGATGGGATGCTGAAATCAGCTTGGAATAGAGTCTTTTCGTGAACATATAGTCTGAAGAGCCATACTGATCTATATAAGCACAGCACTTCAGGTATTCCTGGGAATAAATCCTTACCTTTTCGAGATATGATATGTCACAGTAATTCTGTTCAACCAATGTTTTCTCCAAGGGAATCATTTAGTTAAATGGAGAGTTTATAAAAATGATCAGAGCAGAGCATAAGCCGAATTCTGTTTCCCGGACTTAACCGGGATGGTGGCCATTCGTCTGGGATGCCGATTGCCCGACACCTCTAGCGACCTACCCGAAAGCTTCAGGCGAGCAGCCCTCAAACGCTTCCCTATTTGGTCTTGCACCGGGCGGGGTTTACCAAGCTCTTCCGGTCACCCGAAAGACTGGTGCGCTCTTACCGCACCGTTTCACCCTTACCTGCATAAGCAGGCGGTTTACTTTCTGTTGCACTTTCCGTCGCGTCGCCACGCCTCCACGTTATGGAGCGCCCTGCTCTATGGTGTTCGGACTTTCCTCCGGATCAAAAAGATCCAGCGACCACCCGCTCTACTCTGATCAAAAAAAACTGTTAATCCATTGCATTAAAAACTATTTGGAATCAGTCATTATCATCTTTGAAACATCCTGCCCAGTATATTATCCTGTGACATCTCGGGCAATACATTATTTCCTTGCATCTCTGAAGCTCAATAAACATCTGAGGAGGGATATTCATATGGCAGCCACCACATATGGAACGCTCGACAGGAGCCACTGCCCTTCCGCCCACAAGTTTGAGAATCCTGTCGTATCTTGACAAAAGAGGAGGCTCGACAACTCTGGCGGCGTTCTGCCTTATGGAGCTGAGGCCATCAAGCTCATTGCGCTCGGATATCGATGAATCCAATATTTCCTGTTTCTGTGACTCGATAAAACTCTCGAGCTGGACATAATCCTTGCGGAGACTGTCCATCTCTGCTTCCAGCTTTTCCATGGATTCCATGAGCTCAAGCTGCCTGTCCTCAAGCATTGATTTACGCTTTCTGGCGTCATCCATTTCACGCTGGACAGCCTGATACTCTTTGTTTGTTGTTATGCTCTTTATATGAGACTGGCCCCGATCTATTCTTCTTTCACACTCCAGAATTTCGAGTTCATAATCCTTTAGTTTTTTCTTCAGCACTTCGATTTCAGAATCTTTAGCGCTGATGGAGTCTGAAAAACTCTTTAATTTAACATTCAGCTCATCTATACGCCCTTCAACAAGAGCAAGCGCAGCATTTATTCTTATTATTTCAGAATCAGTTTCCTGAATTTGAATAAGCGCGCCGATCTGGTCACAGCAAATTTTTTTCATATTTGTTCCCTATGATGCGATTTTCATATGCGTATATCAGAAATTTATAAAAAAACAAAAGGTTCCTTTTCAGATCTCATTTCAATTATTTCGATTTTGCGGCCTGAATCTCTGAAAAACTCCCGGAGTCTTTTGGATAAAGCTTCAACCATGAGTATCTCTGATCCGAAATGACCTATGTCCAGAAATGCCTTCCCCCTTGCCTCAGTATCCCTTGCCTCATGATATTTAAGATCACCTGAAACATATAAGTCAGACCCGTTTTCAAAAAAATCATTGATAAGACTGCCTCCGCTGCCTGTACAGATAGAAATCTTTCTTATTTTTTTTTCAGGCTGTCCGACAAATCTGACATGGGAAAGCCCAAGTTTTGTCTTTACCTGCATGGCGAACTCTGAAAGTGTTATTTCTTCAGGAAGAAGCCCGATCCGTCCGATGCCAACCGATGAGTCTTTTTCAAATCTGCCTTTTAAGCCCAGCATCGGGGCCAAATCGCAAAGCCCAATTCTTTCAGCAAGCACATCATTAAGGCCGTTTCTTGCGCTGTCATAGTTAGTATGAGCAGATACAATTGAAAGACCGGATCTGGCGAGCTTATAAACGATGCTACCTTCAATTGAAGAAAAATCTATGGTTTTTATAGGCTTGAAAAGAAATGGATGGTGGGTTAGCAGACAATCTATTTTTGCGGATATTGCTTCGTCCACAATATCGGGGGTAATATCCAGGGAGACACCCAGCCTATGGACGACAGAATAAGGATCTCCGACCTGAAGCCCTGAATTATCCCAGGATTCCGCAAGATCCCAGGGAGCTATGGAATCAATTGCATCTAATACGTCCCTTACAAGTGTTTTCATACTCCACCCCCCCCAAAAACAAAAAGGCGCGGCCTTCAGCCACGCCTTTCAATCAGCATTCTATAGAATTTCGTATTTTCATCATATGGCACGGTCTATAATAACGCGGCCTTTCTGAAATAATTATCATTAAATTGGTGGGCCCGCCTGGATTCGAACCAGGGACCGACCGGTTATGAGCCGGTGGCTCTACCAGGCTGAGCTACAGGCCCACGCACATGAAATAGTAGAAAGCTTTTACTCCGTTATGAAAAATTTGTCAAGCCCAGTTTGATATTTTGTTTTATATTTCTATAAAACTTTTTAGTTTTTTGCTTCTGGTCGGATGCCGGAGCTTTCTTAAAGCCTTTGCCTCAATCTGCCTGATACGCTCTCTTGTAACTGCAAAATCTTTACCAACCTCTTCAAGAGTGTGATCAGCCTTTTCTCCGATACCGAATCTCATTCTAAGGACTTTTTCCTCACGAGGAGTAAGGGTTGCCAGTACTTTTCTGGTCTGCTCCGACAGATTCATATTTATGGCAGCATCAGAAGGAAGCATAAACTTCTTATCCTCGATAAAATCTCCCAGATGGCTATCTTCCTCCTCTCCGATCGGTGTCTCAAGGGAAATAGGCTCCCTTGCGATCTTAAGAACCCTTCTGACCTTATCAAGGGGGATCTCCATCTTTTCGGCAATTTCTTCAGGAACAGGCTCCCTGCCAAGCTCTTGGACAAGATAGCGGGATGTCCTTATCAATTTGTTTATAGTCTCAATCATATGCACTGGAATACGTATCGTTCTGGCCTGATCCGCTATAGCCCTTGTAATTGCCTGACGTATCCACCAGGTAGCATATGTACTGAACTTATAACCTCTCCTGTATTCAAACTTATCAACAGCCTTCATAAGGCCGATGTTGCCTTCCTGAATCAGGTCAAGAAACTGGAGTCCGCGGTTTGTGTATTTTTTTGCAATGCTGACAACAAGACGCAGATTTGCCTTTATAAGATCGCCTTTCGCAAGCTTGGCTTTAAGACGACCTTCGTCAACGCTTGAAACAATTCTTTTAAGAGTTTTATTATTTGCTCTTATTGTGGATTCACGCTCATCAATCTGTTTCTGTATTGCTAAAAAGTCAGCATAAATTCCGGAAAGTTTATCAGCATCATGATCACATCTCTGCATTGCCCAGGTCAAAAACAATGCTTCAGTTGCAAGACTGTTTCTAAACTCCTGAATAGGTGCACCAAAAGTTTCCCCGCATTTTGTCATGAGAGAATTCATTATGTCGTTCCACTCAATATAACTGCGGATTTGCTTTTCTATCTTATCTATTATACTGCCTTCGAATCGCCACTCCTTAAGAAGCTCGTATATTCTCTGGCTGCGTCTCGAAATGGACTTCTTAATCTTTCTATGTTCTTCAGATTCTTTCTCAAGGAGAGAGATTTTTTTACGCAACTCAGTGTTTTCACCATCTATTTCACGTATAGCTATAATTGTCTCAATGAATTTCTGAACTTGACCGGCTTCTTCCATGCCGCTGTCGCCTTCATCGATATCACGAAGCACATGCTTTGGCCTCAAGACTCCATTTGTGATCTTGTCTCCAAGCTGAAGAATCATATCAACAGCCACGGTTGTTTCAAGCATTGCCTTAAGGACTTCCCTCTCGCCCTCTTCAATCTTTTTGGCAATCTCTATTTCACCTTCACGGCTCAGGAGCGTAACCTGCCCCATTTCCCTGAGATACATCTTTACTGGATCGGTCACAGCCCCGAAATCAGAATCATCGACTTCAGGTTTTTCCTCCTCGGCAGCCTCTTCAGGCTGAAAGATTGCTTCTCCGTCTATGGGCTCAAGCTCTTCTTCCTCGGTTTCTTCATCGTCCTCGGAAGTTCTTAATTTTGTTTTTTTAGCCGGGGCATCACTCTTGTCAGAATCAACAACTTCTATGCCAAGATCAGTAAATACAGCCAGAATCTCTTCTATCTGCTCAGGAGGAAGATCATCAGGAAGGGCATCGTTAATCTCATCATAAGTGAGTGAGCCTTCTTTTTTTCCTCTCGCAATGAGGATCCTGATCCCTTCCTTCTGGGCAGCTATTGCGGTTCTGTTCATAGCCGGTTTTTTCGCCATACTAATTAAGCCTCCCGAAAGAGTGGTTTCTAAGTCCGATTCCGCCTTACCATTTCCTGCTTTTCTTTTAAAAGCTTTAAAAGCAGACCATGGTCATTGGACATCTCGGCCTCCTTGATTCTTTCCAGCAGATCCTTTTCTCCGCGCCTGCGCTTTGACTGGAACTGATTGATCAGCCCCATGCAGCCCTCTATTGTCCAGGGATGCTCGCAAACTCCAAGTTCTGCAATAAAACTTTTCAGCCCTTCATCAATTCTGCCAAGAACATCTGACGCGAGATCCGAACCGGATTTTTCGCTATATGTTTCTAAAATAGTCAAGGCTGAAAACTTCAATTTTTCATCACTGAAGAGATCAACCAGGTTTCTTTTTTTTATTTCCGCAATCACATCAGCATCAGGAAACTGGAGCATCATGGAAACAATCATTCTCTCCATCCTGAGACTGTCTGCTTCAATAGTCTTAGGAACCGGACGAACCCTGTTAACAGGGGTGGGTTCCTGAGTATTTTTTTTCTCAAGCTTTTCAAGAAAGGCGCCGGGATCTATCCCAAGCCTCAAAGAAGCCTGCTTTGCGTAAAGAGATCGTTCAACCCTGTCATTTACAAGGGCCAGAACAGAACACACATTTTCAACGACCTTGACCCTTCCAGCAACTGAAACGCCGTGCATTCTTATGCCTTCATCTATGAAAAAATCCATTATGGATTTTTTAGATTCTGCAGCATGCTTAAAACCATCAAGGCCTTTTTCCCTTACAAAAGAATCAGGATCATGCCCTTCAGGCAGAAGAAGGACATAAGCGTCCACGCCTTCCCTTATAAAAACTTCTGCACTTCTTACAGCTGCGGATCTGCCCGCCTCGTCAGAATCATAGACAAGTACCATGCTTGTCGCATACCCCTTTAAGATCCTGACCTGATCAGAAGTGAGCGCTGTTCCAAGCGTGGCTACAGAATTTGTTATCCCGAACTGATGAAGGGACACAATATCAAGATAACCTTCTGATATATAAACAACCCCTTCTTCCCTGCTTTTTTCCTTGGCAAGATTAAGGGCATAAAGACTCTTTCCTTTATGATATAAAGCTGTTTCAGGCGAATTCAAATATTTGGGCTTTGAATCATCAAGTACCCTTCCGCCAAAGCCGGTAATCCTTCCTGAAACATCTGAAATCGGAAACACTATCCTGTTCCTGAATCTGTCGTAGAAGCCGCCGTTCTTGTTTTTAACGGCAAGACCGATTCTTTCCGCAATCTCAGGGCTTATATTCCTGCTTTTAAGAAACCTTAGGAGCGAATCCCATGAATCCGAAGCATAACCTATACCAAAAGCATTGATATTTGCGCTGTTTATCGATCTTTTTTCAAGATACCCCCGGGCATTGCCTGCTTCAGTTGAATCTGAAAAAAGATTACTCCTGAAAAAAGAACACGCAAGACTGTTTATCTCGAAGAATTTTTCACGTTCCGAGATCCGCCTTTTCTGTGAAGGTGTAAGTTCTTTTTCCGGTATGTCAATTCTGTATCTTGATGCAAGGGTCTTTAAGACCTCGACAAAGGAAAGCCCGTCCAGTTTCATGAGAAAGCTGAATACATTACCACCCGCACCACATCCGAAACAGTAATATATCTGCTTGTCCGGGCTTACAGTAAATGACGGGGTTTTCTCCGAATGGAACGGACAAAGTCCTGTCCAGTTTTTACCCGTTTTTTTAAGCAGAACCCGCTCAGAAATCACATCCAGAATATTGGATGCAACCCTGATTTCTGATATCTTTTCTTCGGGGATTCTTATTTCCACGTTAGATCCAGGTAAATATCAGACACAGAGACAATTAACGCCATTAACAAATCTTTAATAATGATAATATTTTATGGCTTATTGTCAAAGTGAGGCGCGCTCTGCAATCTTGATTGCTTCTCTGAGATCAAGTGTTCCGTCATAAAGAGCCCTGCCAGTAATGACACCGACAATGCCAGACGACTCAATTTTCTTGAGATTTTCAATATCCTTGATTGTTGATACCCCCCCTGACGCCACAACCGGGATTGAAACAGCTTCTGCAAGCCCCTTGGTCTGCTCGATATTTGGGCCGGAGTGAGCTCCGTCCCTATGAATATCAGTGAAATTTATGGCAGAGACCCCCCAGCCTTCATACTGCCTGGCTAGATCCACGGCGGTTACTTCTGTGGTTTCAACCCATCCTTCCACGGCCACTTTGCCTTCACGGGCATCTATCCCTACTATTATTTGCCCGGGATACTTTTTGCATGCAGACTTGACCATGTCAGGATTTTTAATTGCGGCAGTTCCAATAATCACCCACTTGACACCTATAGAAAAATACATGTCTATGGTTTCAAGATCCCTGATTCCACCACCAACCTGAACTGGGATATCAAGTTTTTCAACCATGGATTTAATCAGATCAAGATTTTTGGGGCGTTTTTCGATGGCTCCGTCAAGATCGACAATATGAAGTCTTTTGCCGCCTTCATTCTGCCAGCGAAGCGCCATCGCAAGGGGATCATCGGAAAAAACTGTTTCTGCATCCATATTGCCATGTAAAAGGCGGACACATTTACCATTCTTTATATCAACAGCAGGAATTACAATCATGATTTTCCGCAAACGAAAAGGGGAAGCGCTTTTACAGCGAACTCCCCTGTAGTTATTAAGATTGATCTAAGGCACTCTTAAATATATGCCTTTTTGAAACACAACTTTTGATAGTTATACCAAAACATATGGGACGTCAACCAGCTTTTTGAGAAACCAAGACTTTGAAAAAATCAGATAACGCCTTTTGTGGATCTTACACCTGAAATCCTGTCATCTTTTGAAGACGCCTCGGAAAGCGCACGTCCGCAGGCTTTAAAAATCGATTCTATGATATGATGCTCATTCTCACCGTAATGAACATTTATATGAAGGGTGATACCTGCCCTGCCAGCAAAAGCACGGAAGAACTCTTTTGCAAGATACACGTCAAAAGGGCCTTTTACATATATTTTTTCAGGGACATTAAAAACAAGAAAAGGTCTGTTTGAAACATCCATGGAAACGGAAGTAAGAGTCTCGTCCATAGGAGTTACTGCATGGCCGTATCTTTTTATGCCTTTTTTGTCACCGAGTGCAGAATTTACTGCATCTCCGAGAACTATTCCGACATCTTCTACAGTATGATGAAAATCGACTTCAATGTCGCCGGTTGCATCAATCTCAAGATCGAAAAAACCGTGGGCACTGAAAAGATCAAGCATGTGATTAAAAAAAGGTATGCCAGTGCTTATTTTTCTTTTACCAGACCCCTCAAGATCGATGGAGAGTTTTATTCTGGTTTCACCTGTTTCTCTTAGTATTGCAGCTGTTTTTGCCATTAAGAATCAAAACCATTGTTAAATGTCTAAAAATATGGAATAAAAACCTTTTCAAAAAAAGGGCCTTTTACCTTTTAAATCAGGATCAATATAGTTATCAGCCGCGCTTTAAGCGGTCAATTAAAAAACAAGAACAGTAAGAAATAGCTGGAGAAACAAAAGATGTCCGGAATCATAGAGCTTTCAGATGCAATAAAACAGTTTACCCTGGATCAGGATAAAATCATGACTCCTGAAGAAACTGTCAGAAATTTCAAGAAAAAAACTGCAAAACTGAATATGCAGATACTTGAATATACGAAAAGAATAGACAACGGACGCCTGGACATCCCCGTTTATTTCAGCGTTTGCGGCAAAGATGCAAGAAAAATAACCGGCACCAACAAGCAGATGGGTAAAGGTGCGACTCCAGTACAGTCAGAAGCAAGCGCTGTAATGGAACTTGCCGAACGTTTCAGCTTCTTCAGCTTCAAAAAGAATCAGGCAAATTTTAAAGACGGCGCTTTTCCTGATTTTGAAAAAATCGCCATTCCATTCGATCTTATTGCTGCATCTGTTCATGAAGATGCTAAAAATGCAGAGGAAGCAAAAGAGTTTTTCAATCTACTGTCTTTTGAATGGACTGAGGGGTATAACATTACAAAAAAAGCTCCAGTATTGGTTCCATTTGACTGGTTTTATGCAATCAATGAATTCAATGGGCCTTCTGCCGGAAATTGCAAGGAAGAAGCCATCATGCAGGGCATAAGTGAAATTATTGAAAGACACGTATGCTCAATAATCAGTGAAAAAAAGCTTTCTGTACCTTTAATAAGGCCTGAATCTGTAAAAGATGAGATAGTCTGCGGCATGCTCGAAAAATACAAAAAAGCTGGCATTGAACTCTTTATTTCAGATTTCTCCCTTGATACCGGCATACCCACAGTAGGTGTTCTTGCTTATGATCCATCAACCTTTCCGGAAAAAAGTGAAATTGTCTGGACAGCGGGAACTGCGCCTGATCCTGTAAAGGCCCTCAGCAGAGCGCTCACTGAAATTGCCCAGCTTGCAGGTGATTTCAACACAGGATCGAATTATCTGGCATCTGGCCTGCCAAAACTTACGAGCCTTGATCAGACTGATTTCATAAGAAAATCAGGAAAATCAGTCGACATTGAAGATCTCCCGGATATTTCAGACAATAACATCAGGATAGAAATTGAAAATGCCATCAGCTGCCTTGACAAACTTGGAATGGAAATCATTCTTATTGAAACGACACACAAAGATCTTGGCATTCCTGCATTTTATACGATAATTCCGGGTGCAAGATTCAGGGAAAGAGCTTTAAACACAACACTTGCCATGTTCTGCGCAAAGCTGATCATTGAAAAATTCCCTGCAGACATGGCTTTGCCAATCATTATGCAGATGGATAAAAAACTTCAGGATCGTTATTATCTTAAATTCTATGCAGGCATGTGTCTTTACACGCTTGAAGAATATGAAGAGGCGCTGGCTTTTTTCAAAAAGGCAATGGAGCTTGGGCCAAACAGTCAGGACGAAGCGAGTATCTATTCATACATGGCTCAGTGCCTCAAAGAACAGGAAAAATATCATGAAGCGCTTGAGATTCTGGAAAAAGGAATGGAAAGTGATGATGAAAGAACAGACATACTCAATCTAATGGGATTCTGTCAGTTCAAACTTAAAAGACATGAAAAAGCCATAGAATCATTTGAAAAACTAATAAAGCTCGATCCATCTTCTGCAATAGATTATGCAAATATTGGCTCCAACTATCGTGAACTTGGAGACAGGGATAATGCAATACGCTACTATAAAAAGGCTCTTGAAATTGACCCTAAAATAACCTTTGCACTTGAAAACATTCTAAAGCTTGGTGGTGATCTATCCGACAATGAATAGTCGGAGTTTATAAGATATAAAGGAAAAATTTATGAACAAAATCACTCTTAAAATACCCAATATTTCATGCGGTCACTGCGTTAATGCAATAAAAAACGAGCTCCTTGATATGAAAGGAATTAAATCAGCCGAAGGAGATCCTTCCCAGAAAACGATGGATATAGAGTTCATTGAGCCTGCGACTGAGGCTGATATACTGAAAGTGTTGAAAGAGATCAATTATCCGGCGCAATAATAACTATATTGGGCAGGTGAAACTCCTGCCCATTATATTGAATGCGAGCATTTACAATTTCAAATCAATTCCAATTCAGATACGCATCAAGCTAAAGGGGCCTCTAACAATTAGATTTTGTGGCTCTGTCTTATTTTCAGTTATGAGCCCCTTCGGCGAGTCGCTTTTTGTAAAAAGCTCCGCAAAAGCTTTATGATTATGTCAGATGCTTGGAAAACAGTACTTTCGATATTTTTGTAAATCACTTTTTTAAAACCAGACAATCATACTGAAAATATTACATAGCCATTTTAGATTGTTGATGTGTGGTAGCCCAAGTGAATCAACAGCTTCACGTTTATAACCTGATTTTTGCGGTATAAATGAGGATTATAGTACGACGCTGACGCAGTTAACGAGCAAAAATGCCTTTTTTAGAGATCGCATTAAGTCAACATCCGGTCAAAGCAATTAAGATTTGGCTCTGTTACCGTAATTATGTATCTACAAATCGTCCTTGAATACATATCAATAATCACTATTATTATGTAAAGCCCCAAATTATTAAAATAAATCTTGAAATCTCTGTCTCGCAGTATCATATTTAACTATATGATTTAACGATTTTAAGGTTCGGCTATGGAAAAAATAAGTACTATATCACCTGAGTATATATTTCTGAATTCGGCTGCCTATTCAAGGCGTATAAACCGAAATTCAGATTCTGTTGCCGGAAGCGATCAAGGGAATAAAGACACCCCCCAGACCACTGAAACCAGCCCTCAGATAGGACTCACAGCAGCACAACTTGCAGTAATTGAAAAACTTCAGTCAAGGGATCATCAGGTAAGAGCACACGAAATGGCTCATGTCTCTGCTGGTGGTCAATATGTCACAAGCGGTGTAAATTTCACATATCAGAAAGGCCCTGATGGGACAATGTATGCTATTGGCGGTGAGGTTGGAATAGATCTTTCACCTATTGCCAATAACCCTCAGGCTACAATAGCGAAGATGATGGTGGTTAGAAATGCAGCGTTGGCTCCTGCAGACCCTTCATCCCAGGATAGAGCAGTTGCCGGAGCAGCCTCAAGAACTATGGGTTTAGCCCAGGCAGAACTTCTTCAAACCCAGACAGCTCCTGAAAAAGAGGGCAAAGACAGCGGGACAAGGGTTAATGGGTCAAAGCTCTATGAAAATACATCTTATTATTCAAAGGGCGAAACCATAGATATTTCTGCCTGAAAATCATCTTAGAGACGTTCATACCTGCTTATTCAGACATAGCCGGCAAGAATCCTCAGACATTCATGCATGTGAGAAGCCCCCCTTGAAGGCGCGATAGTTTTTCCAGGCAAAGTCAAACCATATCTCTTATTTTTCTTTTCTGAATCAATTATAAGATGGGCTATCTTACCAAGCTTTTTTTCATTTGAATCATTTGAAAGAAGCTTCCAGTCAACGATAAATGCTATTGGCGCACTACTGCCCTCAAAATACTTTGTCATAAGGCCATGCCCCTTTGAAAGACTTTTCCACGCTATTCTCTGAATAGGATCTCCAAGTATATAATTCTTTAGCTCACTGAAATCATCGGCTCCTGTTTTTGATTTTTCGGAACCGCCGTTCTCGTTTCCAGACTCAATTGAAACAAAAGGACTTTCATTAGCAACAATTGGTCTTGGATATATTATTATTTCAAGATTCTCAGGAATTATATATGTCCATGTTCTTGTCAAACCAATTGGATAATCACTTGAAATGCTAATATCCCTTATTCTTGTTATTCCCCTTTTCTCAGTTTTGACTCTGATTTTATAAACTGAATACCCTTTTTCAACATTCTGAGCGTTATATTCTCCAAACCCATCCACCTCAAAAACGACATTATTTCTGACCATATCAGGATTATAAACGCTGACAGCTATAACAAGATCATCTCCTGCAAAAACGGGTTTGATCTCAACATCAGAAATTTTAAGACCTCTGAGGTTGCGATGGGTAAGGTGAAATGACATCAGATATATTCCTCCAAGAAGAAAACTCATCATATATCCGAGGTTATTGTGATAATTCACAGATCCAGCAAGCATTACAAGAAGGATGAATAAAAAAAAGAGGCCAAATCCGTTGGGGAAAATATATAAACGTTTTGACAATATGATTACGGGAAAACTATCCTGTTTTCTTTTCAGAATAAATTTTTTCTTTATAAAATTTTTAACGATTAAAGAAAGATTCATATCCCACATTATGGAACATGAACTTCTTTCAGAAGCTCCCATAATTCTGCTGCTGAAAGCTCTTTATATCCCGATGAAGCCCTTAACCTGTGCGCAGCAACAGGAATGATAACCTTTTTTATGTCTTCCGGAAGTCCATAGTCACGGCCGTGGATAAATGCCCATGACTTTGCGGCCCTTATTATCGAAAGACCTGCCCTTGGTGAAAGGCCAGTATAAAATGAAGGAGATCTGCGTGTAAAAACAAGTATATCCTGAACATACTCAATTAAAGCGTCAGATATGAAAACATTATCGACCATTCCCTGAATCCTGAGCACCCTTTCTGTATCCATCAAGGGTTCAAAGGAATCGGCGGCCTTTGAAGTATCTCCTGTTTTAAGAAGACTCATTTCGGCCTTTCTGTCAGGATACCCAATACTTATTCTCATCAAAAACCTGTCAAGCTGGGATTCTGGCAAAGGGAATGTGCCGGCCTGCTCGAGCGGGTTCTGGGTGGCAATCACAAAAAAAGGTTTATCAAGGGTTCTGGAATATCCCTCGACAGTCACCTGTTGCTCCTCCATGGATTCAAGCAGGGCGCTCTGGGTCTTTGGTGTTGATCTGTTTATTTCATCTGATAAAAGAATATTTGTGAAAACAGGGCCTGGATGAAAGGTAAAAGAACCGCTCTGCAGATCAAAAACAGAAATGCCCAGAATATCTCCTGGAAGCATATCATTGGTGCACTGAATTCTCCTGAAATTCAGGCCAAGACATCTTGAAAGGGTTTTGGCAAGTGTGGTTTTACCAATTCCGGGAATATCTTCTATCAGCAGATGGCCCCTAGCAAAAAGGCAGGTAAGACAAAGCTTTATCTCCTCGTCTTTTCCATAAATGACCTGACCGACCTGACTGATTATTTTTTCAAAAATACTGTTCATATTGTCCTCACATCATATGGAAATGATCTCTTTCAAGCCATTTCCCTACAACCAAGGACAGGTCAACGGGCCTGATCGGCTTGACAACATAATCATCCATACCTGAGGCAAGGCATTTCTCCCTGTCACCAGGCATGGCATGAGCCGTAAGCGCTATGACTGGAGTGTCGGCAGCCTTTTTCCTCATGATATTACTCACATCATTATCCAACGGTCCATTTTTCCAGTTTCTTATCATATTTGTTAAAGTATAGCCGTCAAGTTCCGGCATCTGAATATCCATAAGTATGATATCGTATGAACTTTTTTCCAGTTTTGAAACAGCCTCAAGACCACTGCCAGCCACTTCACTGCCGAGTCCCATTTTCTCAAGGAATTTGATTATGACCTGCTGATTGACAGGATTATCCTCAACAACAAGAATCGTTCTGCTCCCAGCATTTTTAAGCTTCGGAATTCTTGAAAAAACAGATTGATCGTCAGCAGACATAAAAGTATATGGTTTGCCGAACATGCCTGCGATACTTTTATAGAGCCTTGCTTTTCGAACCGGCTTCTCAAGGCAGGCATTAAAAACAGAATCCATGTCACTCTTCTGATCTTTGTCAATGGGAGAGGACGTCAGCAAAAGAAGTTTTATCCCCGCAAACCTTTCATCTGACACAATTTTCTTGGCGAGAGTCAACCCATCTGTTTCAGGCATCTGCATGTCCAGGATGGCAAGATCAAAACCATGGCCCATATTAATGGATGATTCTATTTTTTCAAGTGCGTCCACAGCTGATCCGGCACGGCTAACAAGACACTTCCATGTATTAAGCATGCCTTCAAGGACATGAAGGTTTACCGGATTATCATCAACGATAAGAACTCTGAGATCAGTAAGGTCATAAAACACAGACTGTTCGCCTCCTTCATTCACTGCGATGATCTCATCAGAAGGGACTTCACCAAATTTTGCCCGGAACCAAAAAACTGTGCCTCCGCCCTCACGACTTCTGAAACCTATTTCCCCGCCCATCATTTCAACCAGTCTTTTCGAAATGGTCAGACCAAGGCCTGTGCCACCGAATTTTCTTGTGATGGAACCGTCAGCCTGCATAAAAGGGGCAAAGAGGTTTTCGTGCTCTGCTTCATTTATTCCTATACCAGTATCAATAACCTCAAAGCCAATCAGACACTGCCCCATCGTTCTCTCAACAAGCTCAAGCCTGAGCTCGACAAAACCTTTGGGGGTAAATTTAACTGCATTCCCCATAAGATTCAAAAGAATCTGTCTTATCCTCAATGGATCGCCATTAAGAAAAGCAGGTATTCCGGGGTCAATAAGGCAGACTATTTCAACACCTTTTTCCCTTGATCTGATTGAAATAAGACTTGCAACATTTTCAACAAGCTCGTTAATATCAAATGAAATATTTTCAAGCTGTAGTTTCCCTGCCTCTATCTTGGAAACATCAAGTATGTCATTTATGAGTGACAGAAGTGCCTCCGAGCTATTTCTTATTGTTTCGGCAAAATCTCTCTGATCCTTTGTAAGCTCAGTATCGAGAATGAGTTCTGTCATTCCGATAATTCCATTCATCGGAGTTCTTATTTCATGACTCATATTGGCTAAAAATTCGCTTTTTGCCCTATTTGCAGTCTCGGCGGTCTCTTTTGCCTGATGCAGGGTGGCTTCAGCATTTTTAATATCCGTTATATCCATTGCCGAAATAATACCGGCTGGCTTCCCGTTTACAACAATGGAGGTTCCTGCCAGAACCACCCATTTTTCAGTTTTTTGCTTTGTAATGATAAGGCATTCGCTTTGTTTGATTGTGCCGTCACCACTCTGCCTGGCCTGCGCCCTTTTGCTCATGTCATCCACGTAATCAGGGTGAACAATATTCCACAGCGGTCTTATTTGAAAAAGCTCGTCCCGATCATACCCTGTAATTTTTTCCCCGGCAGGATTAACGTAAATCATGACGTCATCCTGATACAAAAAAATACCCATCGGAGAAGTTTCAGCAAGGTTCCTGAATTTTTCGTCGCTTTCGCCCAATGCTTTTTGAACACTCTTTTTTTCTGTTATATCTTCTATCATTCCGTCGATGTAAATATCTGATGAGCCATCGCATCTATTGAGACGGGCACTCATACTGCCCCATATTTCCCGCCCATGCATTGTTTTCAGACGAATATCATCACCGGACGCATTGCCATATCTGAATATTTTCAGTAAAAAATCCTTGCCTTCGGCTGTATCACAGAAAAAATCCTCTAACCGTGAATTGTGGAAATCTGAGTCATCAAGCTCAAGCATACGCTTCATGGCAGGGTTAATCATGACAATAGGGCTTCCGTCGCTGATCGAGCTGCGAAACATGGCAATAGGCATATTCTCTACAAGGGATCTGTATTTTTCTTCCGTATTTCTAAGTTCGTATTCATTCTTCATAAGCCTGATTCTGAGCCAGAGAGTTTCCCTGACCAGGATTCCGGCTTTTCTGCCAGCCATTAAAAGCCCTGATATATAAAGACAAACGATTACTGTTATATAATAATTACTCATTATTGCCGAGTTTACGACCAGAGGCACAGATCCTATAAGTATAAATGAAATCATGAAAAAAAGGTTTGAGGACAAAGTAACTACAGCGGATGAAATCACACCTGCAACTGTCAGACAAGTCATCAGCTGCGACAGAGGCGCTTGTGAAGAGAAAAAGAAAATCCCTGCGATGCCCCAGAAAAAAGAAGTGGAAACTATTCCTACAAGATTTTTCTTTTCATAGCCGCCAACATTTATTTCATTTATTCCTTCGAAAAGAGAATCCTTATAGCATTTAAAACGCCAGAGATTAACAACCAGAAGACCTGCAAACCAGGTCAAAAGCTCTGTCAGTCCATAAAAGGGCTTCTGGAATACTATGAAAGTAACTCCGACAAAAATATTTGCCGCAAAAAGCATCGGCCCATAGGAATAAAGATGTTTTATTCTTTCAATTCTAAATTGAGATTCCAAAACATGGTCTTCCATGAATACAAAAAACTCCGGGGTGAGAAAAAAAATAGAAAAAAGTCCCGCTGAATTTTTGAAAATTCTTAAAGACGCGGGTCAAAGGCTTTTATATAGGAATGACAAGGTCACAAAAGCCCAATTTCAGTCATTCCGGCGAAGGCCTGTCCCTATGAAAACCGGGAGCCGGAATCCAGAAATAATTAAAAATACACGGATGCCGGATCAAGTCAGGCATGATAATGAAGCCATTTTCTTAATTTTTGCGGGCCATCTTAATTTATATCACTGAAAAGTTTTTGAGGAGCTTTTTTCAAAAAAGAGGCTTTACAGTGCAGACGGCCTGCTTTGCACGCTTGGTGAATAGTTGCATATGCTTTTCATAAAGCTTCTGGATTCAATTACTGACAACAAACGCTTTAAATCAGGACAGAAAATTGTCATCAATGAATAACGATGGACGAGACAAAAAGCTCCGTGGTTTAGGTCTCCTGACAAAAAAGCTGCTTCTTTTAAGATTTTACAAATATCTGAACAATACATTAAATATGACAAAGTCGCAAAAAGTCCGGTTGCCGTCATTCCGGCGCAGGCCGGAATCCAGAAGTATTTGATAATACGAAAGATGCCGGGTCAAGTCCGGCATGACACTGATGCCATTTTCCGGATTTTTGCGAGACCATCAAATATAAGAAGCTAAAAAAAACATCCGCCAAGAAATGGATTGAATAGTATTTCACTTAATATCCACCATATTGATGACAGTCTTAAAATAAAAACTTCGCATCTTCAAGCTTAATTTCAAGCTCGGCGATATCTATATCGCCAAGTCCCAGAATCTTTGCCTCGCCGGTCTCTTCAGGTACATATCCGCTGTCAGGAGCAATACCAAGACCGATTTTGTTGCAAACCATATCAACCAGCTTGATTATCGGAAGTAAAATGTTCTTCGAATCTATTTTTTCCTTGTGATGATCCCTCACCACCTCACAATATATCTCTGGCAATGCCCATATCTTCATAAGGGAATATCCGTGAACAAGATGAAGCTCGGCCATAATTCTGTTAAGAGTTTTTAAAGGAGCCTTGATTTCCTCATGCCCGGACAAGACAAGGGAATCAATAACGGTGAGGATGAAAAGTTTCCCAACATCATGAAGCAGACCGGCAGTAAATGCCTGATTTGAAAGATCAGAACACCCGCACTTGTTTGCGACCCACTTTGCTCCGATGGCACATCCGACAGAATGTTTCCAAAGCCTGTTCATGATTTCCTGGATATAAGCATCTTTGGACTGGAAATTGGATTTCTGGGTTATAAGAAGAACAATATTACCAACTTCAGCTGTTCCAAGACGGAAAATTGCCTCCTGGACAGTGGTCACATCTTCCATGCCCTTGTAATATGCCGAATTGGCGACCTTAAGAAGCTGCCCGGTCAAAGACGGATCATTACTTATCATTTTTTTGATAATATGTTGATCAGGCTCTGATTTAGATAGTTCCTGCTGAAGCTTCAGGGCTATCTTATTAAATACAGGAAGAGAAGTTCTGCCTGTACCAATATTTTCATTGATCAGCTGGGTAAGCTGAGCAACCAAATCCATAGTTATGCCCCCCTGATTTTTTGAAGCTCGGAAAAAGGCCTGGTTTTGTTATTCTTTGGAAAAACCCTGGCAATCTCATCTATAGTGGTCTGACCATCACCTGCCCAGATTATAGCGTCCTCAACAAGATTAATAAAGCCCGGCGTGGCCGTAATATATCTTTTTAAAGCATAGGATGATCTAACTTCGCAGATGGCATCCCTCAATCTTTCATCTGCAATCAAAAGTTCTGTTGCAATCAGCTGGCCATTATAGCCGGTATTGCCGCAGGCCTTGCATCCAACTCCCTTCATAGGCTTAAGACCGGCAAGATCGTTTGGACTCAGGCCAATCTTCCTGACAAGTTCTATCTGCAAAGATATTGGAGTAACGCAAATAGGACATATGCGTCTCATTACTTTCTGCACAATTACTCCGGACAGGGAAGAAGCAAGGAGAGATGCGGTTCCGGAATCCATGAAAAAATGGAGAGCCTCGGTTATACCTGTGCATCTCTGGGTCGCTATGGTTTGAATGCCTTTTGCGACTGAATCAAGCAACGCAAAGCAGGCTTTCCCAGGAGTAACTCCTGATATGCCCATAATGTCAGGAGCAAAATCTGAAATTGCCTTAATTTGATGCTCATATCCAATTGGGTCTGCTTGAAAAAATGCGGCATCATCCAGATAAAAAGAAGGTTTATCCTCAAGCACGGCTATTCTTGAATCAGGTTGGGTTCTCTTTTTATGCTTCAAAAGAGAAAAAAGGAGTGAGGTTTTGGCAGACGATTCTGTTCCGCAGATCAAAAAAAGCCCCAGATTATTATCGACAATATCATTTCTCAGACGCTCCGCAACATATTTGCTGATTGGCATGTCAATCAGGCTAACGGGATCTGCCTCCTGTTTTCTTAAACTGATTATTGCGGAATCACCAAATCTTGTATGAAGTATTCTTCCTGATAAAACAAACAGCCCTTTTTCATGATGAAACTCATGGCTGATTTTTAAGCCATCCGCCTCAAAATCATCGAGACATGATTCGCGAATATAATTAAAGAGTGATGATTTGATCTGTGGAGGCAGTTCCTGATGTTTCCTTACAGCACAGTGTTGCCTGAATTTGATTAATAGCCTGTCTCTCATAGGCTCTATATAAATATCTGTAACGCCTTCTCGTTCTATGGCTTCAGAAATAATTGACTGGAAAGTACCCTTGCCAACCGACACTGACCCTGTAAAAATTGTTCCTGACTGAACAAAGGATTTATATCTTGAAATAAAATTATGGATAAAATCAGAGCGTACAAGAACAGGCGACAGGTCTTCGCCAAAAAATTCTTTTGCCGCATCAAGACAATTAGGCTCAGACGGGTCAGTAAATCCAACAGTAATTATTTTTCCGTCAATGGATACTGGAAAAAACCTGTGAGTCTCATACCATTCAGGCCTGCATTTGGTTATGAGTTCAGGAGGAATTGAATCAAAATCAGGTTCCATGTACTGATATCCAAGTTCAAGAGCCTTGGACTGGGCAAACTCAAATTCCGAAATATTTTCATAGCCGCTTACGAGACTTACTGCGATCTTATTCTCACGTTCCTTTTTCTGGACTTCGATTGCGGACTCAAGCTGCTGCTGTGAAATATATCCAAGTTCTACAAGAAGATTTCCAAGCCTTGTTGAAACCCTCTTTTTCTGTACAGCATTCCAGATATCATCATCTGTTATATACTGAAGCTTTTTCAGCACATCCAGCAGCTTGTACTCACCTTTAAGTTTGGACAATACCCTCTCAGCATAATGGACCTTCTCATCTGTCAAAATCCCTTCGCCAACAAGGGCTGAAATAATTTCGTTATACTTTCCGTGAAGCTCGCTCATACTGAATATCCCAAAGAAGAAATCTGAAGAAAACAAATGAAAGCATAGACATGCCAAGCTGATCGGTTTTTTAAATTCCATATCAGGCTTTAGCGCATACTTCAATAGTCTTGGAAGCCAAAAAGCGGCAATTGCCGATGAAAAAAGACCGTTTTACTCAGCTTGACTTAAGAGCCAACTGCCAATCATCAACCATCAGCCACAGTCAAATCAGGTGATTGCTTACTTCATCTTATGGAACTATAGCTCAGACAGAATCTATCCGCCTTTTTCTGCTTCATCAAGACTTCAATCAAGATGGTCTCTCAAAAAGTCCGATTACCGTCATTCCTGCGGAGCCTGTCCCAGTGAAAACCGGAAGCCGAAATCCAGAAGTATCTGAAAATACAAAGATGGAGGATCGACTCCGGCATGACGCCGACGCATTTTTTTGACTTTTTGCGACCTTGTCAATCAATATGCAAATATTAATGTGGCTCTGTCTTATTTTCAGCTTGAGCGCCTTCGGCGAGTCGCTTTTGTAAAAAGCTCCGCAAAAACTTTATGATTATGTCAGATGCTTGGAAAACAATACTTTCGATATTTTTGTAAATCACTTTTTTCAGACCAGACAATCATACTGAAAATAGTACATAGCCATTAATATTAATTGATCTTTTTAACCGTTTAAAATACTGCCCATAATATCAGCCAGTTTTTATGCCATGTTCATTTTATGATTTTGTCAGGAGGAAGTTTGTTTTTTTATCTTGCGCCTATACAAGGCATTACTGACAGTAGTTTCAGGAATATTTACTGCTCCAGCTTCGCTGGTATTGATTGCTGCATGGCACCTTTTGTGAGTGCTGTCGCTGAGGAAAAAGTCAGCAGAAAACTTTTTAAGGATATTCTTCCTGAAAACAACGCAGGGAACAAGGTGATCCCACAGATACTTGGTAATTCAGCCACATCTATCATCGGAACGGCTAATGCCATGAAGGAATTGGGTTATGAAGAAGCTAACCTTAACCTTGGCTGCCCATATCCCATGGTTACTAAAAAAAACCGGGGAGCAGGTCTTCTGAGGGATACTGACAATCTTGACCGGCTTCTTGATGATATTTTTACGAAAATTAATATCCGTCTTTCCATAAAAACCAGGATAGGTTTTGAAAATCCCTCTGAAATACTTAAGCTTGTAGAAATTTATAATCGTTATCCAATGTCAGAACTTATAATTCATCCGAGGGTAGCAAGTCAGATGTACTCGGGCAGGGCAAGCATTGATGCCTTTATTAAGGTTGTTGAGCTTTCCGGTCACAAGCTTGTTTATAATGGAGACATCTGCGGTCGTTCTTTTTTCAATGATCTCAAAATCAAAATTCCTGATATTGACAGATGGATGATCGGACGAGCAGCCATATCCAATCCTTTTCTCCCAGAAATGATCCTGAATAATTCGCCTGTTCCTGAAAACGCCCAAAAAAGATTTTTCAGATTTCATGATGAGCTTTACACGGCTTACAGTGAAAAATTTCATGGGCCGGCTCATCTACTGGACAAAATGAAGGGTTTATGGAGATATTTCTGCATTTCATTAAAAAACGGTTCGGAGATATGTAAAAAAATCAATAAACTGAAAAATATCACCCAATATATTGAAACTTTGAAAGACCTGAAAAGTTCAGGAGTTGATTTTATTGAACTTAACTCTCCACTGCATTTAAAATAGACAAGGTCGCAAAAAGTCAAAAAAATCGGCGGCGTCATGCCGGACTCGATCCGGCATCTTTGTATTTTCAAACACTTCTGGATTCCGGCTCCCGGTTTTCACCGGGACAGGCTCCGCAGGAATGATGGCAATCGGACTTTTTGCAAGTCCATCAAAATAGAAAAACCATTAAAATGATCATTGTGCCAATTCCCGGTTGAATTGGATCATTAACCAGATACCCAATAGATGCCCACATGCTTTCCCAGGATCATGAAACCGAATTCAATATGCGCCCTTCAGTTCAATAAAAAATATAGAACCATCCTTACCAGGCTCCGCCCAGACCTTTCCTCCGTGCATCTCAATTATTTTTTTAACAACTGTAAGCCCTAAGCCCTCTCCGGATACTGGTCCTGACGGCGACAATCTGTAAAACATGGTCCATATTTTATCCTTCTGGCCTTCACTTATTCCAATTCCGGTGTCTTCAACAGTATAAATATTTTTGTCTTCTTTTCTGAAACCTGAAATAATTATTTCAAGCTTTTTTTCAGGATTCTGATATTTCAAAGCATTATCAATAATGTTTGAGAAAGCTTGATTAAGCTGGGATATATCTCCTTTACACTCAGGAAGCTTATGACAGGTGATTTTAGCCCCTGATTCCTGGATCTGAAATGCCATTGTCTGCAATATATTCTCTATCATGACATTCATGTCTATAGTCTCTGAAATCAGTGGACGCCTTCCAATTCTTGCGACCTGCAACAAACCTTTTATAAGCGTGTCCATTTTTGATGCACTTATTTTTATATAATTGGTCGCATTAGGAATTTTTGATTCAATTATCTCAATACATTTTTCTTTATCTGATTCTATTTTTATCAGACGGGAAAGCTCGTCCGTAAGTTTTTCAATTCTAATACTGAATCCCTGAATATTTACCAATGGCGCTCTGAGATCATGGGACGCCGCGTAAACAATTCCCTCAAGCTCAGTATTCTTCTGACTGATTTCATAAAGAAGATGTTCTCTTTCCGATTCATTTTTTTTCCTTTCGGTTATGTCTTCTATTGTTCCGACAAAACCGTTCAGGAAACCATCTTCCTTTATTATTGGCGTAGCCTTAATCATTATATTTTTCATCTTCCCATCAGGTCGGACGAATCTGAATACAGTTTCTGTATCACATATCGAGCGGATCGAATTATCCAGAACACTATTAATCAGGGCAGCATCGTCATGATAGACATACCTTATCCACCCATTTCCAAGTGTTTCTTCTGCTGTGACACCTGTAATTTCAATCCATTTTCTGTTCGTGAGAATAATTTCGCCAATTTCATTGGCCAGAAAAATCCCAACAGGGGCCATTTCACTTAGAGTCCTGAAAAGCTCCTCCCTCATGCGGATTTCATCTTCAGTATTTTTTCTTGCCGTAATATCTCTGGCCGCTGCATATATTGTATTTCCCGAGGGATAGGATCTCCATTCTATCCACTTATATGATCCGTCACTACATCTGTATCTGTTTACAAAATCAACGACTTTTTTTGATGTGACAAGCTTTGAAACTGCTTCTTTGGTGCTCACGATATCTTCAGGATGAACAAAATCCCAGAATGATTTTCCGATCAGGTGTTCCATCGAATATCCGAGGGTAATAGTCCACTGAGGGTTAAGCCTCTTAAAATGGCCGTCAAATCCTGCTATGCAAAGGAGATCCAGGCTATTTGAAAAGAACTTGTCCAATTCTTCATTTTTCTCAAGCAGCGCTTTTTGGATCAGCCATTTTTCAGTGATATTTTCAACAACTGCGCAACCAAAAGCTATTTCGTTTATTGAATTCATTATCGGAAGAGCTACAAATGAAACCCTGATACATAAACCGCTGGTTGTGGTGACATAATCACCTTCATAATAAGCTTTTTCTCCGAGCATGGCTTTTTCAAGTACAGGCATCACTCTTTGGTCTTTGAGTTTTCTTAATGCCAACCCTATCATTCTTTCTTTTGGTGCGCCTATGGTGAGTGCGAACTGTTCATTGCAGTCAATAATCTCAAATTGGTGATTATAAAGAAAAACACCCATACCTGATTGTTCAAAAAGAGCCCTGTATTTTTCTTCATTGATTTTTAGTCTGTCCTCCATTTCCTTTCTTGATGTAATATCAGGAAAAACAACAAGCGCGGCAACGACTTTGCCTTTTTCGTCGTATATTGGAGTCCCGTTAATAATGCACCATGCAACCTCTCCATTTTTCTTTATTACCCTGCGCTCCTCATTGATTATCTTTTCACCATGCAAAGCCCTGAACAAAGGAGTGCCATCATCAGTGTCTAACTGGCTGCCATTCCGGTCATATGTTTTCAGCATTTTGTTTAATTCTATGACATAATCATGCTTCTTTAAAGAATCCACAGCGTCTTCGTCATTAAAACCTAAAAATCTGAAAGCCGATTTATTTGTAAGTTTAACCCTGTTATCCCCTGAAGTGATAAGAATCATACCTGCCGGGTTCTGATCAAAAGCAGCTTCCAATAGCAATCTGGTTCGAGACAACTCTTTCTCTGCTGTTTTTGCATTTGTTATGTCATCATATATACAAAGAATTCCGGTAATGGAATTGTCTTCGGCTATTATTGGGATCCTGCATATATCAATCCATTTTGAATCACCATTGGGCAGACAGGTTTCAACTTTTTCATGCAGGACAGGCTTACCGGTCAGGAGTATATTTTTTTCGATCTGTTCAGAGTCTGATATATCAAACAAGAGTTCTATTTCTGAATTTTTCATCAGGAGAATTTCATCAGGAGATTCTAAATTAGCTGAGACTGCAAACGAATAATTGCAGCCAAGATAAGTCAGTTCCACATCTTTCCAGCATATGCCCTGGGGAATAGAGTCGATTATTGACCTGATAAGACTTTTTGCCCGTAAATTTTCAGCAGCTTTCCGATATTCGAATTCATCTTTTTTGTGCATTCCTGAAAGAACACTTTTTATGTAAAAAAAGAACAATAAAAATCCTGTAATTCCAAGAAGACTGATCAGCAAAAACTTCTTCTGCATATGAGATGAAACATTTGCCGAGGTCGATGAAAAAGTAAAAATATACTTTTTATCAGCAAAGATAACTTCGTGGGTATGGGTCAGTTCACCTGAATTGTAAAATGAAGAGGATTGATAAGATCTTTTAGAGTATGTCCCATGAGCTGATTTTGAATTATTATCGGCATCATTTTGGGGATCAATCTCAGTGAACGAAAATAAAAGTCCTTCCTGGTCTGCGTGGATTTTAGCCGATTTTATAATATCTTCTATTTTTATAATAAAATACAGAAGACCTTTTGCGGACAGGTTTTCATCAGAGTTTTTGTTTGTTTTATAGACAGGAGAGAAAATATTTAAGCCGTTTTCACCATGAATTTTTTGAGGTTCATTCATCCTGAAAATGCTGCCGGAGGATGTTTGCCCGGACGATATTGCCTTTTCAATCAATTTTGCGAGATCTGCTCTGCTTCCAAGATCCAAACCAACCTTGCCCTGATTCGGGGTAAGGCCTTCTGAGTAAAAAACGGGATAGTATTTTTGTCTTATTTTGGCAGGAGCATATTCTCCTGTTGAGCTAATCTCACTTAAAATAAAATCATTGAGGCCATATTCCAGGGCTTTTCTTTCAAAAAGTTCTTTATTCCTAATATCTATTTCAGGGATCCAAGAGGCTGAAATGATATTCTGATTTTCCGTTATCATAGGACCAATGAACTTCATAAATTCTTCTTTTGTTACGGACTCAGAAGACTCAAAAAACCTTTTTGACGATCCTATTGCATCATTTATTTTTGATATTTCATAATCAATCAAGTTTTCAGCAATCCATGCACTATTTAAAAACAGATGGGAATAATCATCGAGGGAATCTTTTTTGAAATCCTGGTATAAAAAAATTAAAACTGCGCTCCAAATAATACCTGCTGTCATATGAAGCCAAATTTTTTTGGCTGAATATATCGCCTTGGATATAATTCTTTTATTGTCCATTCTGCACCACTGATATTTTGAGTTTCGCCGGAATCATATGCCAAAATCATCTAAATGAATGGTTAACTTTTGCCCCGGCAAGCCGCTTAAAAAAAATCCACAAAAATGATTAGGAAATAAGACATAAGAACATGATTGTCCGCAAAAAGTCAAAAAGGGTTCGGCATCATGCCGGACTTGATCAGGTATCTTTGTATTTTAAGATACTTCCTGATTCCGGCCTTCGCCATAATGACAGTAATCGGACTTTTTGCGACTTTGCCAAAACATGATTTCTATGGGAACCTGGGATGCGGTCAATTGATATTTATATAGACAGGGATTTGAAAATATATGCAAACAAAAAAAGAAGGGAAAAGTCCCTTCTTAATTTGGAATACGATAATTACGGGAAAGAAATGTATGAAGTGAAATTCCTCCACTTCATAGGATGCTATCTCTATCCGCCAATTGCGTCTTTAAGATTTTTGCCTGCAATAAACTTAGGGACTTTTTTCCCTGCAATTTCCATTTCTGCTCCTGTCTGCGGGTTTCTGCCTTTTCTCGCCTGACGCTCAACCGTTTTGAAAGTGCCAAAGCCTACCAGGGTAACAGCATCGCCACTTGTAAGCGCCGATGTGATAGCCTGAAGAACCGCATCAACTGCAGCCTGGGCATCTTTTTTTGTACTAAGAACTTTGGCAACTTCATTAACAAGGTCCCCTTTATTCATGGCTCTTCCTCCTTCTTAGGAATATCTATATTGTGGGATTTTTTCTGAATTACTTTAACACTAAAATGCAATATACAGCAAATAAGACAAGCCGGTTTTAACCCCGGAAAAATTGATAAGTTATAGCATTAGGTAAGGAATTACTGAATTAATGGGTGGGCTGTCAAGATTTTTTGGAGTCTGGTGATGGGCAGCCTGAATTTTTTGCATTTTATCAATGGAAATAGACTGCTATTACATGCTATATTTAACCTAAAAAATATAATTATAGCAGATAGATACTCTTTATAAATCAATCTGATCCCTGAAATTATTCAATCCAGCGAGGAAATATGTCCGATTCTGATTATAAAAACGAAGTGACTATTCTCATTGCAGAAGATGACGATGGACATGCGGAGCTAATTAATGAACATCTGGTTGATGCTGGTGTAATGAACAGGCAAATCAGATTCAAAGACGGCAAGGAAGTCTGGGATTTTATTTCGGGTGAAAATCAGAACGAAAAAATGGATAAAAACAAGCCTTTCCTTCTTCTTCTTGATATCAGAATGCCAAGGCTGGACGGGATCGAAGTGCTTAAACGAATCAAGTCTGACCAGAATTTAAAAAAAATTCCGGTAATAATGCTGACAACCACTGACGATCCAGTCGAAATAGAAGAATGTTACAGACTAGGCTGTAATTTCTATATTACCAAACCAGTCGATTTTATAAAATTTTCCGAAATCTTAAGACGGCTTGGATTGTTTATCATGGTTATAGAAGTGGCTGGAATAAATAACGGCGGGGAAACCCAATGAACAATCATTCTATTTACAATAAAGAAATACTGGTTGTTGAAGATGACCCAGGGATAGCGGATCTCATGCTTGAATCATTATCAACGATGGGATTGAATGTAACCCACATTGACTGCGGAACAGCGGCTATAGAAAGAATAAAGTCCAACTATCCGACCCTGATGATACTTGATTATTCACTTCCTGACATGACAGCCGGAGACCTCGTCGATGAAATCCATAAACAATTTGATGATGTACCTCCGTTCATAGTTACTACCGGAGCTGGAGATGAAAAAATTGCTGTTGAAATGATGAAAAAAAACGCGAGGGATTACATCATAAAGGATTATTTGTTTTTTGATATGCTTCCTGCCGTAACAACGAGGGTTCTGAAGGAGATAGAGAATGAAAATACTCTTATAGAAATGAGGGTTGAAATCAAGGAAAGGGAAAATCTCCTTAAAACTGTTTTTGAAGCAGCAACCGGAATTGCCTTTATCATTAGTGATTTAACAGACTCTTCTCATAATATAATAGACCTCAGCCTTGGGGCAGAAATCATTTTTGGTTATAGCAGATCAGAAATGATAGGTATGCCTGTCTCAAAATTATACAGTCATCAGGAATGCAAATCCGGCAAAAATTTGATTTACGAAAAGCTGTATTCGAACAACCAGGGGAAAGAACGCAAAATTGAAATCTCAATGGCCAGAAAATCAGGAGAAAACGTCCCGTGTCTTCTGACAAGCTATCCCTTATATGACCACTCCGGGGAGGTCTATGCAAGACTTGATGTTGTAATAGACATAATTGAAAAGAAAAAGGAGGAAGCTGACAGACAAAAGCTTGAGATAAGAATCCAGAACATGCAAAAGCTTGAAAGCTTAGGCGTCCTAGCCGGAGGGATAGCGCATGATTTCAATAATCTTCTGATGGCAATCATTGGTCATGCAGGACTTGCAATGGCAAAGCTGCCAGCAGATTCTCATATTATGAAAAATCTCCTTGAAATTGAAAAAGCTTCGTTGCGGGCAGGTGAGCTATGTAATCAGATGCTTGCTTACGCCGGTAAGGGCAAGATGGTTGCTCATGCCTTAAATCTTAGCAACACTGTAAGTGATATGGCAATGATGATAGATGCAGCTGTTTCAAAAAAAATAAGGGTTATTCACGATTTAAACGAGAGCAGCGCCATAATTGACGCTGATTCAAGTCAAATTAAACAGATTATCATGAATCTGGTGGTAAATTCATCCGAGGCGATTGGCGACTCACCAGGACTGATATGCATAGAAGTTGGAACCGTAGAACTGGCAATCATGGATCTTGAGGATATTTGGCTTGGAGACACGATCGCTCCGGGAGAATATGTATATCTCAAGATTAATGACAATGGCTGCGGCATGGATGAAGATACGAAAAAACGAATCTTTGATCCTTTTTTTTCAACAAAATTTGCAGGGCGGGGACTGGGGCTGGCTGCTTTATTAGGAATTGTGAAGGCTCACAATGGGGGAATAAAATTAATAAGCGAAGTTAATAAAGGGACGACTGTTATAATATATTTCCCCAAATACATTGACATAACAGATGATAAGGGCAACTCAAGGCAGGCTCATCTGCTCCATAAAGCCGGAAAAGGTATGGTTCTACTTGTGGATGATGACGAAAACGTTCTGGCTGTCGCCAAAGAAATGCTTGAAACAATAGGCTTCAGAGTAATTACAGCCTGTGATGGCCGAGAGGCAATAGATTTGTTTAGTAATTTCAAGGATGAAATCCAATGTATTCTGCTGGATCACGCAATGCCGAAGATGGACGGTGCAGAAGCTTTTGAAAGAATTAAAAATATTAAAAAAGATGCCGTGGTTGTTCTTTCAAGCGGGTATTCGGAATACGAACTTGAAGCAAAATTCAAAAACACCGGCTACTCAGGTTTTATCCAGAAACCTTACAGGCTTTCAGATCTTGCCAGCAGAATTTTGAAGATCACCGCAAAAAACGGTGCAAGCATTTAATCTTGATACTAAAACTCTATAATATTCTTAATTTATCATATTATAAATATTAGACACAAATAATTCCAAGCAATTTAATTTGACAAAATAAATCAATTTAAATATATTTATAAAGTTTGTTTGTATAGATTTCACCCTGTGGTGATGAAAATAGCTTAATTAAAGAGGTGTCGAAATGATTTGCACTACCGTAAGACAAAATGAAGAATGCATGTTTATGACAAAAAACGGCTGTTCCTATAAAGATGGTTCATGCCTCTCTGTTATAGATAAATGTGAAGGATGCGCTAAAATTTCAGAATATCCGACCGGAAGATTCTGCTCTGTAAGTCCTGATCCTGAAAGTAAATGGAAAATAGGATCATGCAATATGGGTACACATATTGTAACAGAAAGCACTGATAAGGGCCAGGGCAAGAAAGTCAACCCTCTCAAGGCTTCAAAGCGCGGCGGGAAATAAGTTCGCCAAAGAATTACTTCTTTTTTTTATATCAAAACTGGCAGGTCATGTACCTGCCAGTTTTTTATTTTTTCAATTTCATTAAACCACGTCGTCAGTCATGACCCTTTTCCATAATTACTCATAATCAATACAAGGGCTCACCTGATGAATGTATTTTCAACACCTCAATAATTAATTCTGCGGCCGAGACCATGTCAGATATACTAACATTTTCTGAGGTGGTGTGCAGATCCTTCATGCCTGTACCTATGACTCCTGCTGCTATACCCTTTTCAAAAAAAATATTGGCATCAGATCCGCCTCCAACAGTGACAGTATCCATACTTCTATTCTGATTATACGCAGCCTTCTGAACCAGTTTTACGACACGATGATCATGTTTGATATCTGTATTAGGGAAATCTCTTATCAATTCTTTCTCAAAAAACGGAAAATCCGGATCAGGAGATGAATCTCTTGCTGTCTTAACAGATCTTTCAAATGCACTAACTATTTCAAGAGTCACTTCTTCAAGCCTTGCGAGATTGTGGCTTCTGACCTCACCTTCAATCAATGCTAGGTCAGGAATAATATTGGTGGCGGTTCCAGCATGAAAAATACCGATGTTACATGTTGTTTCATCATCAATTCTTCCAAGCTTAATTGCAGAAATAGCAGAAGAGGCGACCTGGATCGCACTTAACCCTTTTTCAGGCTGGGCGCCAGCATGTGCCGCCTTGCCATATATCCTGAATGTAAAACGGTTCGCGGCCGGGGCCTTTGTCACGATTCCTTCAACATCAGTCGAGTCCAGAATTAAGCCGAACCTGCTTCTGAGCTTTGAAATATCAAGTGCCTTAGCCCCAAGGAGTCCTTTTTCCTCACAGGTGGTCAAAACAACTTCCACCGGACAAATCTTAAGATTTTTCTCCCTGACAGTCCTCATAACTTCAATAATAATAGCAATAGCACTCTTATCATCAGCTCCAAGGATTGTTTCTCCGGCGCTTACATAAACACCATCCCTTAAAACCGGATTTATCCCCCTGCCCGGCTCAACTGTATCCATATGGCCGCTAAGCATAATTGGTTCAGCATCAACATCTCCCATGAAAAAAGCTATGAGATTACCTGTCTGGCTGCCGGTTTTTTCTCTTGTCTCATCGACGTACACCTGGGCGCCAAGTTCTGAAAAAATGGTCTGAAGCCTTAAACAGACAGCTCCCTCTTCCATTGAAGGGCTGTCGATAACAACAAGTTCTTCAAAGACCCTGCACAATCTTTCTGCATTTATCATCATTCACCTTTATGAGTCATAAAAAACTAAAATGAATTGACAAAAAAAGGAAATAACCTTAATAGCCACTTCTTAAGGATATCCATACTTCTCATATGGAAGTGCACAGCTCACTGGTGGGGCTCCCGGACTTCAAATCCGGTGTGGGGCGTTAAAACCGTCCCGGGTGGGTTCGATTCCCATGCACTTCCGCCATTATTAGTATAAATTTTAAATAGTTATATAATAAAAGCCATTCATTATCAGCTACCCAAAGTACACCATTTTTTTCTCAAAGAAAAGATATTATGCTCTTTATGCCTATCAATTAGCCGTGGCAGTGGCTGTTCAAGAAAAAAGCAAGGGATGATTTAGACTTCAAACAATATTTTTTCTGATTACCACTCTGCTTCAGCCATAGAAAGCATGGTTGATGGCATGGGTGGAGTCCTAAGAGCAACATAAATCAGTCTGTGAATCATGGACGGCAGATCATATCGGCGATTGAATCTGTACTGAAATTCTGCCAGGTACCGCGGAACATGCTTGCGATTAATTGCATGATAAGTACCTTTGAGCGCATTTTTTAAGTTACCAAGTATTATATTGACCCATTTGAAGGATGGATGCTCTACAGCTGCTTTACCACCTCCAGTAACATGGGGTTCGTGCTGGAAACCAGCGAGCTC